>JANPHZ010000252.1:0-5754 GCA_031424715.1 Frankiaceae bacterium | reverse complement strand
CAGTCCTCCGGCCGCACGAACCCCTCGTCGAGGACATCGATCGTCCCCACACCGGCACAGGCCAGCAGGAGCGCCACCGGGGCGCCGAGGCGACCGGCGCCGTGCACGACGACGCGGGCGGCGCCGCGCCGGCGCAGCGTGTCGTCGCTGCCGCGCAGCAGCCGCAGGGCAGCGAGGTCGGGGCCGAGCCGGTCGCGCTCGAGCAGGCTGAGCTGGACGGGCAGGTCCGCGGCCCGGGCGGCATCGTCGAGGGCGCCCGCGGCGTGCAGCAGGTCGAGGACCCGGCCGGCGCGCTCGCGCGGGCAGCCGCGGGACTCGGCCTCGTGCAGCACCTGCTCGCCGTCGCGCGTGCCGTCCAGCAACGACAGCACCAGCCGGGTGCTGTCGTCGATCCCCGCGAGCACGACGGCTCGCTCGGGCGTGACACCCAGCTGCAGGGTGTGCGGGTCGCGCCACAGCCGGCGCAGCGACGGCGCCAGCAGCGGGCGCAGCGGCGGGGATGCGGTGGGTCCGGTGGACGTCATCGACGGGGCCTGCGTCATGTCCGCCACGGTGACAGGGCGCGCTCCTGTCCGGCGTACGGCGTCCACAGGGGGTGCGGTCGTCCACAGATGCGGCCAGACAGCCCGACGGCGGCGCACCCGGGTGGGTGGCGCCGCCGTCGAGGGACGTTCTGGGTGGATCCGGGGCGATCAGGCCTTGCCGAGGATCCGGTTCATCTTGGTGCCGCAGACGGGGCACAGGCCCTGGGCCATGCGGCGACCGGAGTCGCTGACCTTGACCTCACCGTCGAAGTCGCGCTTCTCCTTGCACTTGACGCAGTATCCGTTGTAACTCTCGGCCACGGGGTCCTCCAGGTCGGTCTCGACGGGGGCGTGCCCCGGATCCGCGGACCGGCTGGCCCGCGGCGTGCGAGGTCAGCGTAGCGGTCAGGGGCCCGAAGACACCCGTGTGGCGCCCGGGCGTGGCGGGAGACCGAGCGCGGCGGCCTTCGCAGCCATCTCCGCGGCCCAGTCGCGGGCGGGTACCTGGCGGGGGAGCGGGACGGCCTCCACGGCCTCCGCGGTGAGCTCGGGCAGGGCCAGGCGGAAGACCGAGCCGGTGCCGAGCGTCGAGGTGCACGACAGGGCTCCCCCCATGGCCGTGGTGAGCTCCTTGGCGATGTAGAGCCCGAGCCCGGTGCCGCTGGTGGTCATCCGCATCGGGTCCTCGACCCGGTGGAACTTGTCGAAGACGCGGTCGAGCTGGTCGGTCGGGATGCCGCGGCCGCGGTCGTGCACCTCGACGATGACCTGCCCGTCGGTGCGGACGAGCCGGACGAGGACGGGGCTCGGCGCGGTGGAGTACTTCAGTGCGTTGCCGACGAGGTTGGTCAGCACCTGCACGGTCCGCATCGGGTCGCAGGAGACCTGCACCGGCTCCTCGGGCAGTTCGCAGGTGATGCGGTCGCCGTCCTCGCCGAAGTCGCCGCAGGCGCGGCGGGTCAGGGTGACGAGGTCCGCGACGCCGAGGTCGACCTGGGTGCCGGCATTGCCGTCGGTCGCCGACATGCGCGAGGCCAGCAGCAGGTCCTCGACGAGGCGGGCGAGGTGCTCGGTGCGCGAGCTGATGATGTCGAGGCACTCGGCGCGCTTCTCGGGGGTCATGCTGTCGCTGCGCCGCTTGAGCAGATCGGCGTAGCCCTTGATGGGCGTGATCGGGGTGCGCAGCTCGTGCGAGACGGTGGCGATGAAGTCGGCCTTCATCCGCTCGACCTGCCGCTCGCGGGTGACGTCGTGGACGATGACGACGTCGCGAACCAGCCGGCCGTCCTCGTCGAAGGCCCCGGCGTGGCCGCATCGCACAACCCGCTGCTCGCCGTCCTCGCGGAGCACGGTGAGCTCGACCGACGCGCGCGGTCGGTGGACGTTGAGCAGCTGCTGCCCCGCGGTGAAGGGGTCGATGGGGGCGCCGTCTTCACCGACCGTTGCGAGCAGCTCGCCGAGCGGCCGTCCGCTGGCCTCAGCCTCGGTGCGACCGGTCAACCGCTCCAGCGCCGGGCTCCACAGCTGCACGCGCCCCTCGCCGTCGAGGACGAGGATGCCGTCGGAGGACTGGTCGACGACGGCCTTGAGCTTGCTGGTCTCCTCGGTCAGGCGCTGCACGTGCGCCGCGCCGCGGAGCGCCACGGCGAGGGCGCTCGCGAGCGGCGTCAGCAGGGTCAGCTCGCGCCGGCCCAGGGACGCGTGCCGGTCGCGGCTGCCCAGGACGACGGCGCCCAGGCGCAGCCCCTCGGCCTCCAGGGGAGCGATGACGGCCTGCGTCCAGCCGTGCGGGAGGTCGTCGGTCAGGGCGAGGACGCCCTCGGCGTAGGCGCGCTCGAGCAGGGCCTGCTCGACGCCGTTCGTCGTACGACGGGAAGGTCCGCCGTCGCGCTCGTCGGCGACGGTGTCGGTGCCCAGGACGGCGAGGGCGACGTCGGCGGCGAAGGCCTGCCGCGTGAGGGCCAGGAACGAGGCGAGGACCTCGTCGGCGTCGAGCCGCCCGGCGAGCACCTGCGACAGGGCGAGGAGCTGCGTCGAGCGCTGGCGCTCCTCGGCTTCCTGGGCGGTGGCGCGGTAGGCCAGGGTGAGGGCGAGCGCGGGGATGATGGTGAACGGCAGCAGCGCGGGGGCGGCCCAGGACACCGTGACCGCGGTGCCGCCAAGGGCCACCATGCCGATCGCCATGACGCCGCTGAGCCGGGCGCCCTCGCGGACGATGAGCCACGGGGAGTCGTCACCGAGCAGGCCGTAGACGCGAGACAGCGCCACCAGGTTGATCCCGGTGAAGGCGAGGGTCCCGAGCATCAGGCCGCTGACGGTCCGTCCCGTCAACCCGCTGCCCGGGATGGAGATCAGGTGCACCACGCCGACGAAGACGGCCGTGGCGGCGGCGAGGTTGGAGGCGTTGAAGACGGTCTTGACGAACTCGCGGCGCCGGGCCAGCGAGCCCAGGATGCTGGCGAGGACGGGCACCAGAAGTGCGTGCGTCGTGGGCAGCAGCAGGACATCGATGACGACGGCGGCCTCGAAGAGCGTCAGCTCCTCGTTCTCCTCGCCGTGGCGGACCCGGACGGAGACGAGGTCACCCGCCACGGTCAGCAGCAGGAGGAGGCCGAGCAGCGCCGGGCCGTGTGCCCAGGGCAGTCGGGTCTCGATCGAGGCGATGGGGCCTTCGCCCGCGAACACCGTGCCGACCAGGGCCTGCAGTCCGGCGCCCAGGATGGTCAGGGTCAGCACGAGCCTGCGCAGTCGTGCTGGCACCGGCCTGACTCCTGTCGTCGGCTCCTCGGGGGAGGTCGTGCTCTAGGTGTCGGCAGGTTGGGGGAGGGACTTAGTCCCAGCCGCCAGACCAGTTGCGGGCGGACCAGTTGCGGGCCGACCAGTTACGCGCGGACCAGTTGCGGGCGGACCAGTCGCTGTCGGACCAGTTGCGGGCCGACCAGTTGCGGGCCGACCAGTTGCGGGCGGACCAGTTGCGCGCTGCCCAGTTGCGAGCTGCCCAGTTGCGGGCGTCCCACTCGGCTGCGGAGCCGTCGACGCCGGCCCAGTTGCGGCCGGACCAGCTGCTCGCCGCCCAGTTGCGGGCCTGCGGCGACAGCGACGACCAGCTGCTCGCCGCCCAGTTGCGGGCCTCGGGCGAGAGCTCGGACCAGCTGCTCGCCGCGGTCTTGCGGTCGCCGTCCAGCAGCGCAGTGACGAACGCCTCCCAGAGCTGCGGGTCACCGGGGACCTCTGCGGCCGGTTCGGCGGCGGCGGCCGGGACGGCGGCACTGGCAGCGGCCGCGAGGTCGAGCCCCCCGGCGCCGGCGCCGTTGCGGTCACGCAGGCCAGAGGCGGCGTACGCCGTGCTGGTCAGCAGGGCCTTGAGCTGGCCGGGCGCCATGGGGCGCTGGGCGAGCAGGGCGGCGGCGGCACCGGAGACGACCGCCGTGGAGAACGACGTACCGGAACCGCGGAAGTAGTCCTCGCCCACCCGGCTCTTCTTGTTGGACCGGTCGACGGTGCTGTCGGGCGAGCGCAGCGACACCAGGTGGCTGGCGGGTGCGACGAGGTCGGGCTTGGCGACGTCCTGCGGCGCGGGGCCGCGGGCGGAGAAGTCGGAGACGACGTCGTCGGAGGTCTCGGCCGTGCCGCTCTCGTCCAGGCCGCCCACGGTGAGCAGGAGCGGGTCGGTGCCGGGCGCGCTGACCGTGCCCGCGCCGGGGCCGTCGTTGCCGGCGGGGACGACGACCGTCACGCCGCGACGCCACAGGGTCTCGAGCGCCTGGCTGAGCGGGTCGAACTGGTAGGGCAGCCCGTTGTCGGAGGAGAGCGAGAGGTTGAGGACCTGCACCCGGGCCGGGTCGATGAGCTCGAGGCCGGCGAGCACGGTGAGCAGGTCGGTGCGGCCCTTGTCGTCGGCGACCCGCACGTCCAGGATCCGAGCGCCGGGGGCGATGCCGGCGTAGGCGCCATCGGCGTCGCCGGCGCCGGCGACCAGGCCGGCGACGAAGGTGCCGTGGCCGAAGCCGTCACCGGTGCCCTCGCCGGTGGCGTCCACGTGGGTCAGGCGGCCGGCCAGACCGGGGACGTCCGCGACGCCGGTGTCGACGACCGCGACGGTGACCCCGGAGCCCTCGGCGCTCGGGCCGGCGGGCAGGCCGACCGTCTGGCGGACCGTGACCGGGACGCCGCCGTCCTTGGTCGGCGCCTTGGCGACCTGCAGGGGGTTGTTGGCGACGATGCGCAGCGAGGGGGCCAGGACCGCGTCGCGCGGCAGCTCCGCGCTGACGCCCCCGACGAGGGTGAGCTGGCGCAGGACGCGGCCGCCGGCCGCGCGCACGGCGTCAGCGGCGGCTGCGGCGCCCTCCGTCGAGGTGACGAGGACACGGGTCAGTGCGTCGTACGACGTCGCCTGCGCCGGTGTCACCGCGGTGGAGGCCACCGCGGTGCTCGCCGCGAGGGCGAGCGCGAGCAGGCTGGCGGCGGTACGGCGGCGGGTCAGGTCCTGAGGCATCGCGGAGGTCCGTCCTGGTTGCAGAGTCTCGTGCCCTCTCTGTCTCGGCGCCCGGTGCAGGCCGTCCCGCCACCCAAACGGGTGACGTAGTAACTCTGCGTGACCGCTCCGCGGCCCCCTTCTCGCCGATCATGGAGTTGTTGCCCGGTCCCTGAGTGCGAGGTGAGCACTACGTCCATGATCGGCGGCGGAGGGCAGGGCCGGGCGGTACGGCGACTTAGCCTCGGGACTTAGCCTCGGGAGAAGCCGCCCGCTGCTGACTGAGGAGCCCCTGTGACCGCCCCCCTGCGCGTCGAGCGCCACGACGACGGCGTCGTCGTCCTCACCCTGGCCCTGCCGGACGTCCGCAACGCCATGACGGCCGAGCTCACGTCGGCGTGGACCGAGCAGGTCGCGGCGCTCAAGGGCGACCGCTCGGTGCGCTGCGTCGTCGTCACCGGGGAGGGCCGGGCCTTCTGCGCCGGGGGTGACCTCGGCTGGCTCGCGGCCGAGCCTGACGCCACGCCCGACCAGCTGCGCGACCGGATGCTGCCCTTCTACACGGCGTGGCTGTCCCTGCGCGCCCTCGACGTGCCCTCGATCTGCGCCGTCAACGGCGCTGCGGTCGGCGCCGGCGCGGCGCTCGCGATGTCCTGCGACATCCGCTACGCCGGTGCCTCGGCGAAGTTCACGGTGCCGTTCGCCCAGCTGGGCATGCACGCGGGCATGGCGACGACCTACCTGCTGCCCGAGATC
>JANPHZ010000251.1:0-10589 GCA_031424715.1 Frankiaceae bacterium | reverse complement strand
CCAGAACTACATCCTCAATCCCAACTACTTCCTGGGCCGGCTGCTGCTCCCGGACGGGCAGGCGGCGAGCATCATCCGGCCCACGCTCTACGGCCGCATCGACCTGGAGAACCAGCGCTACTTCTACCTGACCTGCCTGGTCTTCTTCTTCCTGTCGGTGGCGGCCGCGCTGGCCTTCCGGCGCAACCACAGCGGTCGCGTCCTCATCGCGATGCGCGACAACCAGCGGGCCATGGCGTCCTACGCCGTCAACCCGGTGCGCACCAAGCTGGCGGCCTTCGCGGTGTCCGGTGCGTTCGCCGGCCTGGCGGGGGTGCTGTTCGCCTACCAGCAGCACGACGTGCTTCCGGCGAGCTACAACGTGCTCAGCTCGATCGCCGTCTTCCTGGCGGCCTGCATCGGCGGTCTGACGTCGGTCTGGGCCGGCGCGCTGGGAGTCATCGTCTTCCAGGCCTTCATCCTGTTCCTGCCGGATATCTACGGCCCGCTGCTGCGCGACCACGACACGATCCGGTCGGTCATCCCGCTGCTGCTGACCGGACCGCTGCTGATCCTGAACCTCTACTTCAACCCCGGTGGCCTTGCCCAGCAGGCCTTTGAGGTCAGGGACAAGTACCTCCGCAAGATCGCCAACAAGCGCGGCATCCACGTGCCGTCTCTGGTCGCCGACCGGCTGCTCGAGGAGCAGCAGCAGCGCTCGGTCATCCAGCACGCGGAGGAGGCCGTCGAGCACAGCGACGACGTCCCGCCGTACACGTGCCCGGCTTGCGAGGCACCGCTCACCTTCGATGAGCTCGCCACCCACGAGCACCTGCGGGTGCGCACTCCGGAGGTCGTCGGATGAGGCTGCTCCCGCGCCGCAGCAGTGCGCCTGCCGAGTTCGCGGCAGATCCCGAGCCGTACGACGGACCGCTGCTGTCCTGCCGCGGCGTCGACGTCTCCTACGACAAGGTGCAGATCCTGTTCGGGGTCGACCTCGACGTCGAGCAGGGCGAGATCATCGCGCTGCTCGGGACCAACGGCGCCGGCAAGTCCACCCTGCTCAAGGCGGTCTCCGGGCTGGTCGACCCGCACGGCGGGCAGATCCTGTTCGGCGGCGCCGACATCACCCACGCGGATGCGGTCACGACCGCCAAGCAGGGGATCGTGCAGGTGCCCGGTGGCAAGGCGGTCTTCCCGACGCTGACCGTCGCCGAGCACTTCAAGGCCGGGTGCTGGCTCTACGCCAAGGACGACCCGGCGCAGGTCGCCGAGCGGACGGCCCAGGTCCTGGAGATGTTCCCGCGACTCACTGAGCGCTGGGACCAGATGGCCGGCAACCTCTCCGGTGGCGAGCAGCAGCAGCTGGCTCTGGGGATGGCGTTCGTCGCCAAGCCGCGGCTGCTCATCATCGATGAGCTGTCGCTGGGTCTGGCCCCCGCGATCGTGGCGCAGTTGCTCGGGATCGTCCGGCAGATCCACGCCGAGGGCGCGACGATCATCCTGGTCGAGCAGTCGGTCAACGTCGCGCTCACCATCGCGACCCGGGCCTACTTCATGGAGAAGGGCGAGGTGCGCTTCTCCGGCCCGACCGCCGAGCTGCTCGAGCGCGACGACATCCTGCGTTCGGTGTTCCTGCAGGGCGCGTCCGAGGGCATGTCCGGTAGCGCTGCCACAGCGAGCGGGCGGGCCGAGGCGTCCAAGACCTTTGACACCCCGGTGCTCGAGGTCGCGGGTCTGACGCGCCGCTTCGGCGGCATCACCGCCGTGCGCGATGTCGACTTCACCTTGCACAAGGGGCAGATCCTCGGGTTGATCGGGCCCAACGGCGCCGGCAAGACGACGATCTTCGACCTCATCTCGGGCCACCTGCCCAACGACGGCGGCCGGATCCGGCTGAACGACATCGACGTCACCGAGTGGGGTGCCGACCGGCGGGCGGCGATCGGTCTGGGCCGGTCGTTCCAGGACGCGCGGATCTTTCCGTCGCTGACGGTCGCGGAGAACATCGCGCTGGGCCTCGAGCGGCACATCGACGTGACCGACCACGTCTCGGCGCTGTTCGCGACGCCCGCGATGCGCGAGTCGGAGGCCGACGTCGCCTACACCGTCGACGACCTGATCGAGCTGATGGGGCTGCAGGCCTACCGCGACAAGTTCGTCTCCGAGCTCTCCACGGGGTCCCGGCGGATCGTCGACCTCGCCATGTCGATCGCGCACGACCCGCTGGTGCTGCTGCTCGACGAGCCCTCCAGCGGCATCGCCCAGCGCGAGACCGAGGCACTTGGCCCGCTGCTGCTGCGGATCCGCGAGGAGACCGGCTGCGCGATGCTCATCATCGAGCACGACATGCCGTTGATCACCTCGCTCTCGGACGAGATCGTCGCGCTCGAGCTCGGCGCCGTCGTCCTGCAGGGGCCGGTCGAGCAGGTCATGAACGACCCGCGCGTCATCTCCTCCTACCTGGGCGGCGACATCTCCACGATCGAGCGGTCCGGCGGGCCGCAAGGCCCCTCCCGCGGCGCAGCCCATGCGGTGTCGTCCAACGGCTCGGCGCCCAAGCGCGCGGCGCGGCCGCGTTCGGTCAAGAAGGCCAGCTGATGCGCGTCCGGCGGCTCAGCGCCGCGTGTGCTGTTGTCGCCGTCACCTGCCTGCCGGCAGGGGCCGCGCTCGCCGACGCGCCGGTCAAGACCGGCTGGTGGAACGCCGCCTCCGCCAACGGGATGTCCTTCCCGGCTCCCGGCACCGGCGCGGACGACCTGCACGTCGGGCAGGGCCCCGCGGGTCCCTCGGCGTACGCCGCCGTGGCCTACGACCTGACCGGGCAGTCGGTGACCGGGGCGACGCTGACCCTGAAGGTGGTGGCCGACAGCGCGGTCGGCACGACCGACGTGCTGGCCTGCCCCACGGCGGACGCGGCCTGGAAGGCTGGGGGCAACCAGCCGATCAGCGCGGCACCGCGCTACGACTGCGCGCGAGGGCTCCCGGGCATCCGGGCGAGCGATGGCACCTCGGTGAGCTTCCTGCTGGGGTTGTCGCAGCAGCTCGCCGGCGGCGGCTACGCCCTCGCGATCGTTCCGGCTGCTGATGCCCTGCCGTTCAGCGTCGACTTTGCCAAGCCCGATGCCGCCAGCCTTACCCCTGACCCCGCGGGCGAGGAGCCGGTGGCCCCGGCCGACCCCGACGTGGTCACCCCGCCGCCGCCCGCCGACCCCGGGACGGGCACCGGTACGACGGGGTCTGTCGGACTGCTGCCCGAAACGACGGGGGACAGCGGCTTCGTCGCCGCGCCCCCGGCGATGCTGCCCGACCCCGCACCGCTGGCCGCTCCGACGCCGGCGCCGAGCGCCCCGTCGTACGCACCGTCGGCCGCTGCTGCCCCGTTGGCGCCGGTGAGCAATCGTGAGCGCTACCAGGCTGGAACCCTGCTCGCGCTGCTCAGCGGGGCCATGGTCTGGGCCTGGCAGCAGCCGACCCGCGAACGCCGCAAGATCGGCGGGCTCGCGCGCACCGAGGCGCCGGAGGCGGTGCTGGCCGACGCGCAGCCGCGGGGGATCGGGCGGTTCGCGGTCGCGCGGACCGCTCCCGCCCGACCGTTGCTGTGACCTTAGGCTGACCGCGTGATCGATCTCCTGGTGTCGACGGTGGCGTTCCCCCTCGTCGTCACGGTGCTCACGGCCGGGCTGCTGCTCGTGACCGTCGCCCCGCTCTACCTCGCGCTGCAGCTCGCGGACAACCGCGGGTTCTCGACGACCCGATGGACCGTGGTCAGCGTGGTCGGCGTCCTCGTCGGCCTGGTGGGGGCCTATGCGCTGCACAAGCGCGAGGGCATGCCGTCGTACGCCGTGGTCCTGCCGTTGGTGCTCACCTACCTCGGCCCGATCGTGCTGCTCGCTCTGACGCCGGAGCAGTCGAGGATCGGCGGCCGCGCCGGCCGGCACGAGTAGTCCCCGTCAGCGGGTGTCGATCACCCGGAACGCTTCCGCGAGCCGGTCGTCGCCGAGGCCGCCGGCATGGGCGTTCATCCCGAGCCAGCCGCGCAGCATGCCCTCGAGGTCGGTCATGTGGGCGGTCTGCGACTCATGGGCGCGCAGCGCCTCGAGCTTGCGCGGGAAGGTGTCGGTCACGTCGACGTAGCGGTTGGCCCCGTTGCCGGTGCTCATCACCCAGACCTCACCGACGGTCCAGGCCTCCAGGCCCTCGGCCGCGAGGTCGAGGTGGGTGAACGGGTTGCGGGCGTCGGGGTAGACGGCGCACAGCGCGGCCTCGCCAGCCGCGAGGTGGTCGGGGTGCGAGGCGTAGATGCGGTCCCAGTTGCGCTCGGGTGACTGCACGAGGATGCGCTCCGGCCGCACCTGGCGGATGACCCGGCTGATGTCGCGGCGCAGCTCCATGCTGACCTGCAGCGCGCCGTCGGGGTAGCCGAGGAAGACGACCTCCTCAACGCCGACCGCCTTCGCCGCCGCGCGCTGCTCGGCCTGGCGGATCCCGCCGATGTCCGAGCGGGGCACCGTCGGGTCGAAGCCACCCGCGTCGCCGTCGGTGATGATGCAGTAGGTCACGTGCAGGCCGGCCTCGGTGAACGTCGCGATGGTGCCGGCCGCCCCGAAGTCGATGTCGTCGGGGTGGGCCACGACGACGAGCACCCGCTCGACGACGTACTCAGGTGAGGTCATGCCCGCCATTCTGCCGCCCCGTCCCGGCGTCGCACCCGCTCCCTAGAGTGGAGCGGGTGACCCTGCCGTACGACGACCTCGCTGACGAGGTCGTCTCGCGCCGACCGGCGCCGTCGGTCGAGCGGCTGCTGGAGGGGCTCAACCCGCAGCAGCGTGCGGCCGTCGTGCACGAGGGCAGTCCGTTGCTCATCGTCGCGGGCGCGGGCTCGGGCAAGACCAAGGTGCTGACCACCCGCATCGCCTACCTGCTCGCGGCCCGCGACGTGCAGCCCGGCGCCGTCCTGGCGATCACCTTCACCAACAAGGCAGCCGGGGAGATGAAGGAGCGCGTTGCGGCGCTGGTCGGTGGTCGCGCGCGGGTCATGTGGGTGTCGACGTTCCACTCGGCCTGCGTGCGGATCCTGCGGGCCGAGGCCAAGAAGCTCGGCTTCACGACCAGCTTCTCGATCTACGACCAGGCCGACGCGCAGCGGCTGATGACGCTGGTGTGCCGCGACCTCGACCTCGACCCCAAGCGCTTCCCGGCTAGGTCGATGAGCAACCAGATCAGCGACTTCAAGAACGAGCTGATCGACCCGGAGACCGCGCGCGATCAGGCCGACAACGTCCTGCAGAAGCAGGTCGCCGAGGTCTACCAGACCTACCAGGCCCGCCTGAAGCAGGCCAACGCCCTCGACTTCGACGACCTCATCATGACCACGGTCAACCTGCTGCAGGCCTTCCCCGACGTCGCCGAGCACTACCGCCGTCGCTTCCGGCACGTGCTCGTCGATGAGTACCAAGACACCAACCACGCGCAGTACACGCTGGTGCGCGAGCTCGCCGTGCCCGTCGGTGATCTGGGAGCAGCTGAGCTGTGCGTCGTCGGTGACGCCGACCAGTCGATCTACGCCTTCCGGGGCGCTGACATCCGCAACATCATGGATTTCGAGGTCGACTTCCCGGCCGCCGAGGTGGTGCTGCTGGAGCAGAACTACCGGTCCACACAGACGATCCTGTCCGCCGCCAACGCCGTCATCGCCCGTAACCCGGCGCGCAAGGACAAGCGGCTCTGGACCGACGCCGGGGACGGCGCCCTCATCACTGGCTATGTCGCCGACAACGAGCACGACGAGGCGGCCTTCGTCGCGAGCGAGGTCGACCGGCTGCTCGACGAGCACGGGGTGAAGCACTCCGACGTCGCGGTGTTCTACCGGACCAACGCCCAGTCGCGGGTGTTCGAGGAGGTCTTCGTCCGGGTGGGCCTGCCCTACCGCGTGGTCGGCGGCGTGCGGTTCTACGAGCGCAAGGAGGTCCGCGACGCGCTGGCCTACCTGCGGGTGCTCGCCAACCCCGCCGACGTCGTCTCGCTCCGGCGCATCCTCAACACCCCCCGGCGCGGCATCGGTGACCGGGCCGAGGCCTGCATCGAGGCCTTCGCGTCGCGTGAGCGGATCGGCTTCGCCGCCGCCGTACGCCGGTGCGAGGAGGTGCCTGGTCTGGTCCCGCGCAGCGCCAAGGCGGTGACCGAGTTTGCCGACCTGATGGACGAGCTGCGGGCGCTGGTGGAGGGCAACATGCCGCCGGCGGAGGTGCTGGAGGCGGTGCTGGACCGCACCGGCTACCTCGCCGAGCTGGCCGCGAGCACAGACCCGCAGGACGAGTCCCGGGTGGAAAACCTCGCCGAGCTCGTCGGGGTCGCGAGGGAGTTCAGTGAGCGGGTCCCGGACGGCGGCGTCACCGAGTTCATGGAGCAGGTGTCGCTCGTGGCCGACGCCGATCAGGTGCCCGGCGAGGGCGACGGCGTCGTCACGCTGATGACCCTGCACGCCGCCAAGGGGCTGGAGTACCCCGCGGTCTTCCTCACCGGGTTGGAGGACGGCGTCTTCCCGCACCTGCGCACCCTCGGCGATGAGGCCGAGCTGCAGGAGGAGCGCCGGCTGGCCTACGTCGGGATCACCCGCGCCCGCGAGCGGCTCTACCTCTCCCGGGCGCACATGCGCAGCGCCTGGGGGCAGACGTCGTACAACCCACCGTCGCGCTTCCTCGACGAGGTGCCCGAGCACCTCGTCGACTGGCAGCGCGGCGCGTCCAGCGTGACCGCTCCGCCCGCCATGGCCGCGGTGGCCTCGCGACTGATCGGCACCCCGCGGGGTCGTACGGCGGGTCCGGGCCTCCGCCCGATCCCGGCGCTCGACGTGGGAGACCGGGTCAATCACGACGCGTTCGGGCTCGGGGTGGTGACGGCGACCCGGGGGGCCGGTGACTCGAGCCAGGCCGAGGTCGACTTCGGCGCGGGCACCGGCGCCAAGTGGCTGCTGCTGCGCTACGCCCCCCTGGAGAAGCTCTAGCGCTGCGGTCCGGCGCGGTGCCGTGTTGCGGGGCGGCGCACCGGAACGGCGGCGCGCGGTGGGCTAGAGGACGACGCCGCGCTTGCGCAGCCAGGGGATCGGGTTGATCGGGTTGCCGTCGATGCGCACCTCGAAGTGCACGTGCGGGCCGGTGGAGCGGCCGGTGTTGCCTTCGCGCGCGATGATCTCGCCGGCGTCGACGCGCTCGCCGACCGAGACGAGCAGGCGGCTGTTGTGCGCGTAGTAGGTGACGGTCCCGTCGGGGTGCCGCAGCTTGACGATGTTGCCGTAGCCGCTCTCGCGTCCGGCCTCGATCACCACGCCGTCCGTGACTGCGCGGACCGGGCTGCCGTAAGGCGCGGCGATGTCGATGCCGGTGTGCATCCGGCCCCAGCGCCACTTGTACGTCGAGGTGAGCCGACCCGAACTCGGGCGCACGTAGGTGCCGTCCGGCAGAGACGTGCTCTCGCTGAGATCGGTGCGCCCAGAGCGCGAGGCTCGCTCGCTGACGCGCGGGGGTGTCGACGGCTTGACGGCGGGTACCGGGTTGTCAGGAATGCCGTAGAGGTCGTCGTACTGCTGCTCGGTCGGGCCGTTGATGTCGGTCACCAGCGGGGCAGTGGCGCCGGCAGCGGTGATCCGCAGCTCCGACAGCCCGCCCGAGGGGAGAACCGCCAGCCCGCCGAACGCCAGCGCCATCGTGGACAGCAGCACCGCGGGCAGCAGCGTGCTGCGCTGGCGGCGTGACTCGTCCACGGCAGCGTGCCGCGGTAGGCGGGACGGGGGCAAGAGGGGGTCGCTCCAGAGTCGGGGGGCAGGTCAGCCGGCAGCGCCGCGCGGAGGCGGACCGAAGGCTCTACCCGCTCGGGGACAGCGGGCTGTTACCGGCACGTTATACGGAACCGGGCACCCGGGGCAAGACCTCCTGGGTGGTCAGGCCTGCACGCTGCGTGCACCCTCACGGTGGGGTCGAGGGGTGGGTACGGCGGCGGGGGCAACGGGTTCGTCGATGCCGCTCACGCCTGCGGTGAGCGTGCGGCCGTCCTCGTCGAGATGGGCCAGCAGCGTCGAGATCTGGTGCACGACCGGGCTGTGGAACGGCAGCGACATGTGACCCACGCCACGCAGCGCGACGTTGCGGGCCTGCAGGTCGGGGTGCTCGAGGGCGGCCGAGCGCTGGGGCACGACGACTTGGTCGAGGTCGCTCCAGAAGGCGACGAAGCGGGTGCGGCAGCCGGGCGCCGGCTCGGCGAGCTCGTTCATCAGCTCCGAGCCGGGTCGCAGCTGAGCCACGACGCCCTGCGGCCACAGCCGCGCGGCGTGCGTGCCGGCGTGCGGGGAGCCGAGGGTGCACAGCGTGTGCACCCGCTCGTCCCCGCCGAGGCGCTGGACGTAGTAGCGCGCGACGACGCCACCGAGGCTGTGGCCCACGACGGGAACCCGCTCGTAGCCGGTCTCGGCGCAGGTCTGCTCGACGAGGGCGGCGAGCCGGGCCGACACCATCCGGACGTCCTGCGTGAACGGGCTGTAGTTGAGGGTGATGACCCGCCCGAAGCCGCGGCGGCGCAGCGAGCGCCGGAGCAGGGCGAAGATCGAGCGGTTGTCGACCAGACCGTGGACGAGGATGATCGGCGTCCCTGCGGCGACGACGTCACCGATGAGCAGGCCCCGCTGCACGGGCGGGAGGTCAGCGAGGGTGAAGCGGTCCAGCTCCTCGCGCGTCGAGGTGCGGCCCCGTTCCTTGCTGATGCCGAGCGGGTAGAGCGCCAGGTGCGCGGCGACCCAGGCCAGCTCGGTGCCGGCGCCGCGCAGTCCGGTCGGGTTGGCCAGCGCGCGCACCCCGCTGCCGGTGGTGCGGCGTACGGTCCGACCCACCTGGCTCAGGGCTGGGCGGGGATCGCGCACTCTTCCTCCACGGTCGGGGTCAAGCAATCGTGTGAGCCGTTTGCAGCATCGCTCAGCGTCCTGCTACCCACGTGACGTTAGCCCGGTTGCTCCCCGGCTGTGTGGCCTACGACACATCCGCCCGGTCACGAATGCGTACCGACCGGCGACCTCCAGCGTGTCGTACGCCGGTCCAGGCGCGCCTCCGCGCCCTGCGCCGCGAGGTCCGCGAGGTGCCAGGACAGGTCGGCGGGCGCTGCGAGCGCGTCGCCGAAGCCTACCGCGAGCAGCTCGCTGGGGGTGATCGCCATCGCGTCGGCGCACTCGGCAGCGGGCCGTCGCAGGGCCGCCTCGGCTCCTTCCGGTCCGATGGCGGCGAAGTAGGAGTCCGGTGCGAGCAGGACCCGGTCGGCAGCCGCTGCTGCGAGCGCCCCGCCGGAGCCGCCCTCGCCGTGCACGTAGGCCAGCGTGGGGCTCCGGCAGGCCAGCAGCGCGTCCAGGGCCTCGCCCATCGCGGCCGCGATCCCGGCTTCCTCGCTTCGGGTGCCCGGATCGGCGCCGGGGGTGTCCACCAGTGAGAGCACGGGCAGCCCCAGTCGGTCAGCCAGCCGGTAGGCCCGCGCGGCGAGCCGGTAGCCCTCAGGGGTCGGCCGCTGCCCTACGCCGGCGGCGAGCGCGATCACGACGCAGGGGCGGTCCTCGAGGCGGCCCACTGCCGCGGCTACGGAGGCGTCCCCGGCGGGCGCGCGCAGCGCCACGGCGCCGGCGAGCAGCTCCTCGAGCAGGTGCCGGCCACCCCGGGTCCGGTCCCGGGCCGCGAGCACCTGGGCCCACCCGGAGCGTCCGGCCGCGGCAGGTGGCGTGGGCGCGGGCCGCGGCGTCGCGACGTCGCCGGTCGCCAAGGCACCCAGTGCGCGGTCCAGCCATCCCGCGACGTCGTCCGCGTCCAGCAGCGCGTCGACGAGTCCGGCGCCGTACGCCGATGCGGCGGTGTGGCTGTCAGGGCCGGGCAGGACACCGGTGAACGCCTGCGCGACCCGCGGCCCGGCGAAGGCCACGGTGGCGCCCTGGACCGCCACCCGCAGGTCCGCCCCGCTGGTGACGGCAACCCACACGCCGCCGGTCGTCGGAGCGTCCGCCACCGACAGGTGCGCCAACCCGGCGCGGGCCAGGTCGCCCAGCGCGATCCGGGCCCGGGGGATCCCCACGAGCGCGGCGATGCCCTCCTGCAACCGGGTTCCCCCCGAGCGCACCAGGGTCAGCAGCGGCAGCCGCTCGCGCACCGCCACCTCGACCGCACCGGCGAGCACCGACGCGTCGTCCTCGCTGAAGCTGCCGCCGTGCACGGCGAAGTCCCACACCGCAGCGACCGCTCGGTCGAGCCGCCACGCGGTCACGGCAGGTCGCGGCTGATAGCCCGGCCACGCGTGCAGGACCCGCCCGGCGAGCGGCACGTCGATCCGCTGGGCCCCCGCCAGCAGGGGGTCACGCCAGTCGCGCTCGCTCATGAGCGCGTACTCTCCCACCCGCCCGTACCTGTCCGCCCTGGAGGCACCGTGACCACCCCCGCCGCGACCGGACGGCTGCGCATCGTCGTCGCCAAGCCGGGCCTGGACGGGCACGACCGGGGCGCGAAGGTGGTCGCCCGCGCGCTGCGCGACGCCGGCATGGAGGTCATCTACACCGGCCTGCACCAGACGCCGGAGCAGATCGTCGAGAC
>JANPHZ010000250.1:0-2366 GCA_031424715.1 Frankiaceae bacterium | reverse complement strand
TGCTCGAGCAGGCTGACGTCGTGATCGCGGTCGGGTCGGCCGACCCGGTGGGGTTGCAGCGGCTGGTGCGCGGGTTGGGCGAGCTCAAGGAGGCGCTCCCCGCTGTGACGCCGCGCATCGTGGTCAACCGGCTGCGGGCCAGCGCCGTACCCGGCAATGCGGAGGCCGAGATTCGCGCCGCCCTGTCGCGCTACGCCGGTGTCGACGCGCTCACCACGGTGCCGCTGGATGTTGCTGGGGTCGACGCGGCCGTCGCCGCGGGGCGCTCGCTGTGCGAGGCCGCGGGCGACTCCCCGGCCCGGCGCGCGCTCGCCGCGCTCGCCGCCGACCTGGTGGGCGCCCCGGCCCCGTTGGTGAAGCGCCGCCTCCTCGCCCGCCGCTGACGAGAGACCCGCCCCGACGCCGCGCCGCGCCGCCCCCTGCCCCTACCAAGATCTTCGCGGCGCGGTGGGGGTCAGGACCCCCACGAAAACGCGAAGATCTTGGGGCGAGCGCACGAACCATCGGGCGGCGCCCGGGAGGGGCGGGCTAGCGGGCCGGGTCAGCGCGGGGCGGAGCGCGTCAGCGCTGGGCGTACTTGCCGAGCTCCTGGCGGGCGACCGTACGCACGTGCACCTCGTCCGGGCCGTCGGCGATGCGCAGGGTGCGCAGTCCGGCGTACATCCGGGCGAGCGGGAAGTCATCGCTCACGCCCCCGGCGCCGTGCACCTGGATCGCCCGGTCGACGACCCGCAGGGCCACTCGCGGCGCGATCACCTTGATGGCCGCGATCTCCGACCGCGCGCCCTTGGCGCCGACCTTGTCGATGAGGTCGGCGGTCTTGAGCACCATCAGGCGGGCCTGGTCGATCTCCATCCGGCTCTCGGCGATCTGGTCGCGTACGACGCCCTGCCGGGCGATCTCCTGACCGAAGGCGACCCGCGACAGCGCCCGCTCGCACATCAGCTTGAGCGCCCGCTCCGCCGCGCCGATCGCCCGCATGCAGTGGTGGTTGCGCCCGGGCCCGAGCCGGGCCTGGGCGATCATGAAGCCGTCACCCTCGTTGGCGATGAGGTTGCTGGCCGGCACACGTACGTCGGTGAAGCGCAGCTCGTTGTGGCCGTGCTGGTCCTGATAACCGAAGACCGGCAGCGCGCGGATGTTGTCCAGGCCCGGCGTGTCCATCGGCACGAGGATCATCGACTGCTGGCGGTGGGGTGACTCGTTGACGTCGGTCTTGCCCATGACGATGAGGATCTTGCAGCGCGGGTCAGCGGCGCCGCTGATCCACCACTTGCGCCCGTTGATGACGTAGTCGTCGCCGTCGCGCACGATCGAGGTCGAGATGTTGGTCGCGTCCGAGGAGGCGACGTCGGGCTCGGTCATCGCGAACGCCGACCGGATCTCACCCTCCATGAGCGGCTGGAGCCACTGCGCCTTCTGCTCGGCGGTGCCGAACATGTGCAGCACCTCCATGTTGCCGGTGTTGGGGGCGTCGCAGTTGATCGCCTCGGGGGCGATGTGCGAGGCCCAGCCGGTGAGCTCGGCGAGCGGCGCGTACTCGACGTTCTTTAGGCCGGAGACGTCGGGCAGGAAGCAGTTCCACAGCCCGCGGGCGCGCGCCTCGCGCTTGAGCTCCTCGACCACCGGCGGCAGGGTGTGGTCCTGCGGACCCTTCTCGCGTCGATAGGCCTCGTAGTCCTTCTCGGCCGGGAACACCAGCTCGTCCATGAAGGCGCGCAGCCGGTCGAGGTAGTCCTGGGCCTTGGGGGACGGGTCGAAGTCCACGAGGAGCCTTTCGGTGGTCGGTTGCCCCAGTGTGCCGTCCGCGTTCCGCGGGGCGCGCAGGGGGCGTGCACTGCTTGTGTGACGATGTTTGCCGACAGAGTGGAGCACCCGCATGACCGACCGGCTCAGTCCGCTCGACGTCTCCTTCCTCTACATGGAGACGGCGACGACCGCGATGCACGTCGGTGGCGTGGCCACCTTCCAGCCTCCTGACAGCGGCTTCGACTACGACCGGCTCTGCGAGCTGATCAGCCAGCGCATCGCACTCGTCCCTCGCTACCGGCAGAAGGTCAGGGAGATTCCCGGTCGCCTCGCCAACCCGGTCTGGGTCGATGACGAGGACTTCGACATCTCCTACCACGTACGCCGAAGTGCGCTCCCCAAGCCGGGCAACCGCGAGCAGCTGCGCGACCTGGTCGGGCGGCTGCAGAGCCGGCGCCTGGACCGCAACCGCCCGCTGTGGGAGATCTACCTCGTCGAGGGCCTCGCCGACGGCCAGGTCGCCATCATTACCAAGACCCACCACGCGATGGTCGACGGCGTGGCCGCCGTCGACATCGGCACGGTCATGCTCGACGTCACCCCGACCCCGCGCGAGG
>JANPHZ010000249.1:0-5072 GCA_031424715.1 Frankiaceae bacterium | reverse complement strand
CCGCGCAGAAAGGTGTGCCTGTAGAGGCTGGCCCTCTGCGGCCATGTCGATGGCGTAGGCGAGGTCGTCCTCAACCTTGCCGTAGAGGCGCTTCATCGCGGTCACCGTCTTCGCAGTCTCGGTGCGAGCGATGACGTCAGTCGCCAGCTCGATCTTGTGGAAGGCGTACTCCCCGACGTAGACCTCGACGATCCCGGTCGGGTGGCTCAGCAGGACCTCGAGCTTGCGCTCGGGGTGGATGCGCCACCAGCCGGTCTCGCGGGCCGATGGCCGGATGCGGTCGCCGCCCTCGCTGACCAGCCACGTCTTGCTCTCGTAGGCCAGGAACGGCCGGCCGTCGTGGCTGAAGGTCAGCTCCTGCTCGAAGTTGGAGCCCTCGACGGTGGGATAGCCCATGACGCCGAACCCCCACCAGGTGCCGATCAGCCAGGCGATCGGCTCGAGGGCTTCATGGATCTGCGGCTCAGGGCTGGTCATCGGTCCATCCTGCCCGTTGGCCTAGCGGGAGCACGCCGCGCTTCACGGATCAACGCGAAACGGGGCGAGCGTAAGTCGGGCGGCCGGTGCGCGGGTTGATCCGGCAAGCAGGCCCGGCGGGGGATCGTGATGACATGCCGCCCACCTGCGCGTGCTGGCGGCCCCGCTCGACATCACCTTCAGCCGCACTCGGCTGCTGCAGCCCGACCTCATGGTCCTGCACGAGGACCAGCTGCGGGGACGCAAGGTCGAGGGCATCCCACTGCTGGCCGTCGAGGTGCTGTCGGCGAGCACCCGCGCTACCGACAGCACGCTCAAGCGGCACGTCTTCGAGCAGGCGGGGGTGGCGTCGTACTGGTTGCTCGACACGGACGTCCCGGCCCTGACGGTCCTCGAGCTAGTGGACGGGACCTACCGCGACACCGCCCACGTGCAGGGACGTGAGGCTTTCGAGGCACGGCTGCCCTTCCCCGTGCGGGTGGTCCCGGCGGACCTCGTGCGATGACCTGCTGGCGTATTGACTAAGTCGGCCGACTAAGTCACCATGGGCCAATGACCACGGTCGGTGTCCATGAGGCGAAGACGACGCTGTCGCAGCTGCTCAAGCGGGTGGCTGCCGGCGAGGAGATCGTCATCAGCAACGCCGGCCGGCCCGTTGCCCGCCTGGTCGCTGTCCCCGGCGAAACGCCACGCGAACTCGGCTTTGACCGCGGGCTCGTCGTCGTACCGGACGACTTCGACGCACCGCTCCCGGACGAGCTGCTCGACCTGTTCGAGACATGAGCTATCTGCTCGACACGCACCTCTGGCTGTGGATGGTCGGCGATCCCGAACGGCTGGATGATGCCTCGCTCGCGGTCGTCTCCGACGCGAGCTCCTCCCTCTTCCTGTCTGCCGCGAGCACGTGGGAGATCAGCATCAAGGTCGGGCTCGGAAAGCTCACGCTGCCGCGATCCCCCGCCGACTACGTGCCCCACGCCCTAGAGCGCAGCCGGGTCCGGCCGCTGGCGGTGACGCTCGCCCACTCCTTGCAGGTCGCTGAGCTGCCTCGGCACCACCGCGACCCGTTCGACCGCCTGCTCGTCGCGCAGGCGCAGGTCGAGGAGCTGACGCTGATCACCGCCGACCGTGCGCTTGCGGCGTACGACGTCCCAGTGCTGCTGGTGCGTCCGCCGGACGGCGGGGTCAGGCCAGGATGAGGCGGCTGATGATCATCTTCTGGATCTCGGTGGTGCCGCCGCCGATGCTCGACAGCTTGGCGTCACGCAGTGCCCGCTCGGCCGGGAAGTCCTTGAGATAGCCATAGCCGCCGTGGATCTGCACCGCCTCGTTGGCGTTGTCGACGCTGCACTTGCCGACCATGGCTTTCGCGATCGAGGCCTCCAACTGGTGCTCGCGACCGTGCTGCTTCATCCACGCCGCCTTGTAAACGGCGTTGCGGCAGGCGTGGTAGTTGATCTCCATCTCGGCGAGCTTGTGCGCGATCACCTGGTGGTGCGCGATCGGCTTGCCGAACTGCTCGCGCTGCTTGGCGTAGGTGATGGTCGCGTCGATGGTCGAGCGCATGCCGCCGATCGCGCCGCCCATCATCACGGTGCGCTCCCAGTCGAAGCACTCGAAGGCGATCTTCCACAGCGCCTCGCCCTCGACCCCGAGGATGCTCGAGGCTGGCACCCGGCAGTCCTGCAGGTGGATCTCCGCGGTCGGGCTCGACCGGCAGCCGAGCTTGTCGAGCTCGCGCCCGACGACGAAGCCGGGCGTCGTGGTGTCTACGCAGAACACCGTCGGCCCCTTGTCGGTGCGCGCGAGCACGTTGCACACGTCGGCGATCGGCCCGTTGGTGATGAAGATCTTCGTGCCGTTGAGCAGGAAGTCGTCGCCGTCGCGGGTCGCGGTGGTCTTGAAGCTGCCGGCATCCGACCCGCTCTCGGGCTCGGTCGACGCCCACGCGCCTATGAGCGAGCCGTCGCACAGGCCCGGGAGCCAGCGCCGCTTGAGCTCCTCGCTGCCGTGCAACCAGATCGGCACCGCGCCGATCACCCAGTGGGCGCCGAGGCTGAGGTTGAACCCGCCGTCATGGCCACCGCGCGAGAGCGCCTCGTTGACCAGGCAGCAGTCGATGATCGACGCGCCCTGACCGCCGTACTCCTCAGGGATCGGCATCCCGGCGATCCCGTGCGCGGCGAGCTTGCGCCACATCGCCGGGTCCCAGGTGCCGGTCTTGTCCCGCTCGGCCGCGCCAGGGGCGACGACGTCGCCGGCTAGGCGAAGGGTCGAGTCAAAGAGCGACTGCTGCTCGGGCGTGAGGGAGTAGTCCACGCCCGGAGCGTACGACGGCTTGGTTAGCCGTGGTTCACGGACTAGCGCTGGCCTTGGTAGAGCTTGTAGACCACGTAGAACGCGAACCACCCGATGAACAGGAACGCGAGCACCAGGATCGAGGTGTAGACCAG
Source organism: Frankiaceae bacterium (assembly GCA_031424715.1). Lineage (GTDB taxonomy): Bacteria > Actinomycetota > Actinomycetes > Mycobacteriales > SCTD01 > RYN-124. The sequence goes on along the minus strand of JANPHZ010000249.1, from coordinate 2,142 downwards.
CTCCAGCATGTGCCCAGGATAGGCGCGGGGGCGGCCTACGGCGCGGCGGGCGCGACGGTGTAGACGATCTTGCCGGTGTAGAGCGTCGCGGCCATCGCCGTCTTCGCAGGCAGCGCCACCGTGTAGGACGTGTCGAAGACGGTCGTCCCGCGACCGTCACCGTTGCTGCGGCTCACCCGGACCGGGCTGGCGAGCGACGCACTGCTGGCCAGGACGGGGTTGGCGACGCCGGTCGTGGCGTTGCTCGCCGCAAGCGGACCGGTCGTGGAAGCCGTCACCCGCACGTTGGCGGCGCCGATGTCGCCGGTGCTCACCACTCCCGCCGGCTTGACGAGCGCGTTCTGCTGCGTCGTCGTCAGGGGGCTGTAGGTCGCGGTGACGTCCCAGCCGGCCGTCGTGCCCGTGTCGTCGGTGACCGTGAGCTGGCTGCCCGGGAAGGCGCCGCTGGTCGTACCGACGGTCTGGCTGCTCAGAGTGGCGGGCGCTGCTGTCGTCCCGACGCCGGCGCCCGTGACCGTCAAGGCACCGGTCAGGCTGGGCACCGCGAGGACGTCCGTGACGTCGGCGGTGGCAGCGCCCGCCCCGAGAGCGGCGGTGGTGGCCAGCAGGCCGACGAGCAGGGTCTTGCGACGCATGGGTGGCTCCCCGTGAAAGGTGGACGACAGCAACCTCACCTTTATCGGGCGGTGTAGATGGCGGCCCAAGACACGGAAGGCCTATCTCGCCATGACCCCGGGTGACTATGTCCCTGTGGCATCTGCCGACGGAGCGTCTGCGCTTTCTTCCTCGTCGTCTTCCTCGTCGTCATCCGTTCGGCGTTTCCAGCCCAGCAAGAACGTGCGCAGCAATGCCGCCACGACGAGCAGCAGCAAGAACAGCGACACGGTCACCGGTAGGGGCACCCAGAACAGCGACGCCGCCACCACGGCGGGGCGCTGACCGGGCAGCGCGGCCCACACGCGGAGCTTGCCCGGCCCGATCGGCCGCTCGACACACGGCAGCCCGACCTCACGACTGGTGAGCGAGGGCAACGGGGGCAGCAGGACGGTGCGCCGGGAGCCGCCGGCGAGCGGGCCGTCGCTCTCCACCTCGAGCTGCAGCGCCAGGGGCTGGCTGGACCCGTTGCTCACCCGGACCGTCGAGCAGACCAGGTCCCGCAGCGGTCGGGTACGCAACCGGTCGATGACGACCGGACTGGCCGGTCGCGCCGGCGCGGGCCTCGGCACCGCGGCGGTGGCCCGGCGCCCTCCGGTCACCTCGACGACGAAGGGCATCGCGAAGCGGGTGATCGACTGCACCGGGCCGCCGCCCTGGTCGAGTGGCTCGACGACGACCGCCCCGACGTTGCGGCCGTTGACCGCGTCGGCGCTGACGCGCAGGCGGACCGACAGGCCCAGGCGGCTCTTGGGCGGCAGCAACGCCTCGCTGCGCGACAACCGGAGCCACGCCCCGACCGCGGTCGGTCGGGCGTTGCGATCGGCGTAGCCGTAGCCGCCGTTCTGCGCAGGGATGCCGTCGGCCGGGTAGAGCGCGACGCGCAGCGCCCGGTCGGACGTGTTGAGCACGAAGACCGTCTCGGTCAGGGTCCGCCCCGGCCGCGACGCCGGGACGCGCAGGGCGTTGCGTCGGTCGCTGAGGAAGCGGCTGCCCGCGTCGGGGACGACGGAGACGCCCGTCGATGGAGTCGGGCTGAACGCCGGGGACGGCGTCGCGGCGTGCGCGGGCGCCATGAGGGCCAGCGAGAGAGCGGTGGCGACGACAGCCGGGAGGCGTCTCATGGGCTGGACGCTAAAGCGCCGTACGGTTGCTGGTGTGGCTTTGCGACTTCTGGTGAAAGCAACGGCCGGCACCGACGACCCGGAAAGGTGCGCCCAGGCTTTCACCGTGGCTTCCGTGGCGGTCGCGTCCGGCGTCGAGGTGTCGCTGTGGTTGACCGGCGAGGCGGCGTGGTTGGCCGTCGCCGGCCGGGCCGAAGCCTTTGTCTTGGAGCACTCCGCTCCCCTTTCTTCGTTGCGTGACGCGGTGCTCGCGGCCGGGACCCTGACGGTCTGCTCGCAGTGCGCGCTGCGGCGCGAACTCAGTCAGGAGGACCTGCTGCCCGGGGTGCGGCTCGCGGGCGCCGCGGTGTTCGTCAGCGAGGCC
>JANPHZ010000248.1:0-5026 GCA_031424715.1 Frankiaceae bacterium | reverse complement strand
GAGTCGGTCGTGCGGTCCCGAGACGCTGATCGCGGCGACGACGGAGCCGTCGGCGGCGCGCACCGGAGCCGAGACCGACGCGACCCCCTGCTCGCGCTCGGCGACGGAGTGCGCCCAGCCGCGTCGGCGTACGTCGGCAAGGGTGCGGGTCGTGAAGGCGGCCCGGCGCAGCAGCGGCGGGTCCTGGCTCCAGGCCAGCAGCACCTGCGCCGCCGATCCTGCGGTCAGCGGCAGGACCGAACCGACCGGCACGGTGTCGCGCAGGCCGCTGAGGCGCTCGGAGGCGGCGACGCACCGGCGGGCATCTCCCTCACGCCGGTAGAGCTGCGCGCTCTCGCCGGTCACGTCGCGCAGGCGGGACAGCACCGGATCGGCGTGCTCGAGCAGTCGGTCCACGGCCGGTCTGCTTGCCAACTCGGCTGCCTTGGGCCCCACCTGCCAGCGGCCGGCTGGGTCGCGGCTGAGCAGGCGGTGGACCTCGAGGGCCACGGCCAGGCGGTGGGTGGTCGCACGGGACAGGCCGGTGGTCTCCACGAGGGCGTTCAGTGAGTCGGCGCCGCCCGCGACAGCGTCGAGAACTGCCAGGGCCTTGTCCACAACGCCCACTCCGCTAGAGTGTCTCATGCAGTGATACTGCCATCTCATAGGTTGAGATGTCACGGGGAACCCTGAGATGTCACGGGATGGAGAAGATCATGGGGCGCACACTGGCCGAGAAGGTCTGGGACCGGCACGTCGTGCACGCTGCGGCAGGGGAGCCGGACCTGGTCTACATCGACCTGCACCTGGTGCACGAGGTCACCAGTCCGCAGGCCTTTGACGGCCTTCGGCTCGCCGGCCGGACCGTACGACGCCCTGACCTCACCCTCGCGACCGAGGACCACAACGTCCCCACGGACGCCTTGACCATCAGCGACCCGGTGAGCCTTCGCCAGGTCGAGACGCTGCGACGCAACTGCGCTGAGTTCGGCATCCGCTTGCACCCGATGGGCGATGCCCAGCAAGGGATCGTCCACGTCATGGGACCGCAGCTGGGCATCACGCAGCCGGGGATGACGATCGTCTGCGGCGACAGCCACACCAGCACCCACGGTGCCTTCGGCGCGCTGGCCTTTGGCATCGGCACCAGCGAGGTCGAGCACGTGCTGGCGACGCAGACCTTGCCCCTCGACCGACCCAAGACGATGGCAGTCACCGTGACAGGCGCCCTCCCGGCCGGAGCGACGGCGAAGGACCTGGTGCTGGCGCTCATCGCCCAGGTCGGCACGGGTGGCGGCCAGGGGCACATCGTGGAGTACCGGGGTGAGGCGATCAGGGCCCTGTCCATGGAAGCCCGGATGACGGTTTGCAACATGTCGATCGAGTGGGGCGCGCGGGCGGGGCTCATCGCGCCGGACGAGACGACGTTCAGCTATCTGCAGGGGCGTCCGCAGGCACCGACCGGCGCGGACTGGGCTGTGGCGGTCGACGACTGGCGCGGCCTGGTTACCGATGACGACGCCACCTTCGACCAGGAGGTCGTGCTCGACGCCAGCCAGGTGGCCCCGTTCGTGACCTGGGGGACCAACCCGGGGCAGGGCGTGCCGCTGTCGGCGAACGTCCCTGACCCGCGCGACTTCCCCGAGGGCAGCGCCCGCGACGCCGCCGAGCGGGCGCTGCAGTACATGGGGCTGACCGCGGGCACACCCATGCGGGACATCACCGTCGACACGGTGTTCCTGGGATCCTGCACGAACGGCCGGATGGAGGACCTGCGGGCCGCGGCGGCGATCGTCCAGGGCAAACGGGTCGCACCGGGTGTCCGGGCCCTCGTCGTCCCCGGCTCCATGCTGGTCAAGCTCCAGGCAGAGAAAGAGGGCCTGGACAAGGTCTTTCTCGACTCGGGCTTCGAGTGGCGGCACGCCGGCTGCTCCATGTGCCTGGGCATGAACCCAGACACCCTCGCCCCCGGCGAGCGCAGTGCCTCGACGTCCAACCGCAACTTCGAGGGCCGGCAGGGCCGTGGTGGCCGCACGCATCTGGTGTCCCCGCAGGTCGCCGCGGCAACGGCCCTGGTCGGCCACCTGGCCGCTCCTTCTGACGTGGAGGTCTGACATGGAAGCGTTCGTGACGCACACCGGACGCGCGGCACCCCTGCCGCGCAGCGACGTCGACACCGACCAGATCATCCCCAGCGACTGGCTCAAGCGGGTCGAGCGGACCGGCTTCGGCAAGGGCCTGTTCAGCGAGTGGCGCGAGGACCCGGGATTCGTGCTGAACCTGCCTGCCTACCAAGGCGTTTCCGTGCTCGTCGCAGGAGACAACTTCGGCACCGGTTCCTCCCGTGAGCACGCCGTTTGGGCCCTGCAGGACTTCGGCTTTCGCGCCGTGATCAGTCCGCGGTTCGGTGACATCTTCCGCAGCAACGCCCTCAAGGGCGGTCTGTTGCCCGTGCAGCTGCCTGCAATGGCCGTCGCCGAGCTGCAGCAGCTGGTCACGCGGGAACCCGGGCGCGAGGTCACGATCGATCTCGAACGACGTGAGGTGCGCACCGATTCGGGCTGGCGACACGCCTTCGCGCTGGATGACTTCACCCGATGGCGCCTCATGGAGGGGCTCGACGACATCGGACTGACCCTGCGGCACGAGGGCGACATCACCGCCTTCGAGGACGCGCGGCCTTCGTGGTCCGCCACCACAGCGCAGGGCAGTAAATCCCTGTAGGGCAAGGCTTTTTGAACGGGTAGCGGTTGTTGAGCAGGGCGACGGGCGTGGGCTTCGCACGCGCTCGACGGCTGCCTGCTGCGCCCGGAGACCGGGCGGAGTCGGCTCCGGGGTGGCAGAAATCCCTGCGACACAAGCAAACTTTCCGTCCGAGATGCTTTGTGTCAGGGCACTGCGCCCCGTACCTTCCGCGGTGAGAGGCACGGTGCCTCGACCGTTCTGCGAAGGGACACGTCTTGAACAAGGCCGAGCTCATCGAGGCCATCACCGACCGAGTCGGTGACAAGAAGTCGGCGACCGCCGCGGTCGAGGCGGTTTTCGCCGCGATCACCAGCGCTGTCGCCGACGGGACGAAGGTTGCCATCACTGGCTTTGGCGTCTTCGAGAAGGTTGACCGCGCAGCCCGCATCGCCCGAAACCCAGCAACTGGAGCCCCTGTGAAGCTCAAGAAGACCTCCGTTCCGAAGTTCCGCGCCGGCCAGGCCTTCAAGGACGTCGTCAGCGGCGCCAAGAAGGCCCCGGTCGCCAAGGCAGCCCCGGCAGCCAAGGCAGCCGCCCCGGCCAAGAAGGCTGCACCGGCCAAGAAGGCTGCACCCGCCAAGAAGGCTCCGGCCAAGAAGGCCGCGCCCGCCAAGAAGGCTGCACCGGCCAAGAAGGCTGCGCCCGCCAAGAAGGCTCCGGCCAAGAAGGCTCCGGCCAAGAAGGCTCCGGCCAAGAAGGCCGCGCCCGCCAAGAAGGCTCCGGCCAAGAAGGCCGCGCCCGCCAAGAAGGCTCCGGCCAAGAAGGCTGCGCCCGCCAAGAAGGCTCCGGCCAAGAAGGCCGCACCGGCGAAGAAGGCCGCACCGGCCAAGAAGGCTCCGGCCAAGAAGGCCCCGGCCAAGAAGCGCTGACCCACCAGCAACGATGAAGGGCCCCCGCTACGGCGGGGGCCTTTCGTCGTGGGCGCGACCACCTCCCTCAGGGGCGATGCCGACGCAGTGCCTGGGTCGTGGCCGGGCCCACCCCCAGGCCGAGGGCCTGCGCGAGGTCGTCAGGGGTGTCGACATCGCGCCGCAGCCGGGCACTGGCCGACAGCTCGATCGCCCCGGATCGCAGGTGCTCGCGCCTCGAGCTCTCGCCGTACGCCGGGCGCAGCAGCAGCCCTGAGCCGGCGGCCAGCAGGGTGGTTCCGGTGCCTTCCGCATCGGCGACGAAGCCGCGGGCCCCGGCCGGCAGCTGGTTCAGGGCGTCGGTGAGGTCCGCAGCGGTGAGGGCTGGCAGGTCCGAGGAGAGCGCGACGACCCCCATCGTCGGATCCAGCAGCGTCGCCGCGTGCTGCACCGCCGCGTTGTGGCCGGCATCCGGCCCGTCGGCCACCACCTCGGCCCCCTGCTCGCCGAGGACCTGCGCGGCTCGCGGGTCGTCGGTGACGACGAGCACCGTCGCCACCTCAGGGCAGCCAAGGGCGGCGCGCACGACGTCCTGGGCGAACGCCAGCGCCAGCTCGGTCCGCAGGGGATCGCCCAGGACCTGCAGGCGGGACTTCGCCACCGCCAGCCGCTTGACGGGGACGACGACACCCCAACTGTTGTTCCCCACGACCCCCTCAGTGTGGCAGGCGCCTCGACAGCGGCGTCGTCGGCACGACAGGATGCCCGACAACCGATCGCGAAACGAGGATGTGACGTGCAGGGCAGGGTGACGCTGCGGGAGCTGGGTTTTTGGTACGGCCTGGCCGCCGTGCTGCTCAAGCCGCTGACGTGGCTGACCATGCGCAAGGACTGGCGCGGTCACGAGCACATCCCGGCGACCGGCGGGGTGATCCTGGCGGCCAACCACATCTCCCACGCCGACCCGATTGCCTTCGCCGACTACATCGTCTTCGGCAACGGACGCGCCGCGCGGTTTCTCGCCAAGAGCACGCTGTTCAAGGGCAACGGCCTGGTGGGTCGGGTCATGCGCGGTGCCCGGCAGATCCCGGTCCACCGGCAGACCGCCGATGCCTCCCTGGCACTGCGCGATGCTGTGCAGGCCCTGCAACAGGGGGAGTGCGTCGCGATCTACCCCGAGGGAACGGTCAGCCGTGACCCGGGCAAGTGGCCGATGCGGGCCAAGACCGGGGTCGCCCGGCTGGCTCTGCTCTCTGGCGCTCCCGTCGTACCGGTGGCGCAGTGGGGCGCGCAGGAGATCGTCGACAGCTATCGGACGAAGGGCCTGCACCTGCTGCCGCCACACACCATGCACCTGGTCGCCGGACCGCACGTCGACCTGTCGGCCTATCGCGGCAAGGAGCTCACGGCGGAGGTCCTGCGCGGCGCGACCGACGACATCATGCGAGCCATCA
>JANPHZ010000247.1:0-4124 GCA_031424715.1 Frankiaceae bacterium | reverse complement strand
GGGGGCTCTACCGATGAGCCACGACGTCCTCGGTGGCACCGGTTCTCGGCTGGCGCGCCGTCAGGCCCAGCGCCGGCGTCAGCGCAAGCTCCTGGCCGGTGTCCTGGCCGTCGCCGTGCTCCTGCTCGCGGTGGCGACGTTCGCGCTGAGTCGTCGCGACACCCCGGCCCGTGCGACCCTGCCGACCCAGGCCCGCACCCAGACGACACTGCTGATGCAGGTGCAGGGCGAGAGCGGCGCGGCGGTCGGGAGCGCGCTGCTCGCGCACGACCCGGCCAGCCGCACCGGTGCGATCGTGCTGATCCCCCCGCAGGTGATCGTGACCGTCCCGGGGACCGGGTCTTTGCAGCTCGGGCGGGCGCTGCGCAGCGTCTCACCGGACCGCTCCCGCAGCGCCGTTGCCGACCTGCTGGGGGTCACGGTCGACGCCGGCTGGGTCATCAACATCCCGACGCTCGCGGCCCTGATCGACAAGCTCGGCGGGGTGCGGGTCGACGTTGACGTCCCCGTCATCCAGGGGCGCACGGTCGTGCTTAGTCCCGGCGGACAACGCCTCGACGGCGAGCGGGCCACGGTCTTCCTGCGCTACCTCGCAGCCGGTGAGCAGGAGCAGGCGCGCCTCGCCCGGCTGCAGGAGGTCGTCGACGGGCTGCTCAGCGCCTTGCCGACCGCCACGGCGCAGGTCACGGACGCGCTCAGCAGTCTCGGCCGGCGCAGTGACAGCAGCATCCCGGCGCCGCGCCTGGCCAGCCTGCTGGTCGGGCTCGCCGGCGACAACCGGGGCAACCAGCTGCAGTACGACAGCCTGCCCGTCATCCCCATTGACCCCGGTGACGGGGTGACCTCCTTCCGGCTCGACACCGATGCGGCTCGGGCCCTGGTCGACAGGTTGCTCGCGCAGTCCGTGCCCGCCGGTGTGCGTGCCACCGGCAACCGGGTGCTCGTCCTCAACGGGGTGGGCACGCCGGGGCTCGGCGAGCAAGTGCGCGGCAAGCTGGTGCCGGCCGGGTTCGTCTTCGTCGGCTCGCGCAACAACGCGACGTTCGGCGTCGCCCGCTCGCGCGTGCTCGTCAAGGACGCGACCTCGGCCTCGCAGGCACTGGGCAACCGGGTGGCCAAGGCGCTGGGACTGCCCGCCGACGCCGTACAGACCGCTGACCTCGGCAGCATCGCTGACGTCATCGTCGTCGTTGGCGCAGACTTCCGTACGACCTGAGCGCAACCGGGACCCGCGTAGCCTGAGGTCTCGCTCACGCCCTTCCACGACCGAGAGAAGACCCGTGTCCGCCTCCGAGCGCGCCACCGAGCTGGCCCTGGCCGCCGCGCAGGCTGCCGCCGACAAGCTCGCCCACGACATCCTGCTGCTCGACGTCAGCGAGCAGCTCGTCATCACCGACGCCTTCCTGCTCGCCTCCGCGCCCAACGACCGCCAGGTCAAGGCCGTCGTCGACGCGATCGAGGACGCCCTGCGCGAGCTCGGCGCCAAGCCGATCCGCCGCGAGGGCACCCAGGAGGCGCGTTGGGTGCTGCTCGACTTCGGTGACATCGTCGTGCACGTCCAGCACGAGGAGGAGCGGGTCTACTACGCCCTCGAGCGGCTCTGGAAGGACTGCCCGGTCATCCCGTTCGTCGACGCCGACCGGGCTCGCGCGGCCGAGCGCGCAGGAGCCCGCTCCTGAGCGTCCCCCGGCGGATCGTCCTGCTCCGCCACGGCCGTACGGCGCACAACGCGACCGGCCGCATCCAGGGCCAGCTCGACGTCGCGCTCGACGAGGTGGGCCTGGCGCAGGCTCAGGCCGCGGCCGGCGAGCTCGCTGCGGCGGCGCCGAGCGTGCTCGTCACCAGCGACCTGTCCCGGGCAGCGCAGACCGCTGCCCCGCTGGCCGACCGGCTGGGCATCGCGGCCGCGCTCGATCCCCGGCTGCGCGAGATCGGGCTGGGATCGTGGGAGGGCCTGACGAGCCACGAGGCGCGCGAGCGCTTCCCGGCCGAGCACGCCGCCTGGCTGGCTGGCGAGGACGTGCGGCGCGGCGGTGGCGAGACCTATGCCGAGGCGGGGGAGCGGGCGGCGTCCGCGGTCCTGGAACACCTGGCCGCAGTGGCTCCTGGCGGCACGCTCGTCGCCGTGACCCACGGGGGGACGGCGCGCGGGGCGCTCGGCGTCCTGCTCGGGCTGCCCCCGTCGCACTGGTGGCGTTTCGCGCCGCTCGGCAACACCTGCTGGTCCGTCCTGGCTGAGGGTGACCGCGGCTGGCGGCTCGAACGGCACAACACGGGCCTCGGTCCGCTCGTCGGACCCGCGACGGGGGCGCACGACCTCGGCAGCCGGGTCGTGGGCGGCGGCGCGACTAGCCCCGACGACGACGCGCAGCGCTGACCGGGCCCACGCGCGAACCCTGTAAAGTTCTCATCTGTACGACGCGGGGCTGTGGCGCAGCTGGTAGCGCACCACACTGGCAGTGTGGGGGTCAGGGGTTCGAGTCCCCTCAGCTCCACCCGTAGGCCGAGGGCCACTCACCAGGGGAGACCCGGGGGTGGCCCTTCGTCCTTGGTGGGGCGCAACGCATGGCCGCAGAGGGAGAGCAGCAGCGATGAGACCACTGCGCTACTCGATCAACGTCACGCTCGACGGCTCCTGCCATCACGAGGCAGGGCTCCCTCCGGACGAGGAGTCGATGCAGTACTGGACAGCTGCGATGGAGCGAGCCGACGCACTGCTGTTCGGCCGCGTGACGTACGAGATGATGGAATCCGCGTGGCGAGAGCCGGCCACGGGCACGTGGCCCGAGTGGATGGGTGAGCAGGAGATCCCGTTCGCCGAGGCCATCCACCGGGCGAAGAAGCACGTCGTGTCGAGCACGCTGAGCGAGGTCGACTGGAATGCCGAGCTGGTGCAAGGCGACGTGAGGTATGCGGTCGAGCAGCTCAAGGCCGAGCCAGGCGAGGGCCTGTGGGTGGGTGGCGTGACGCTCCCGCTGGCGTTGGCAGATCTGGGGCTGATCGACGAGTACGAGCTGGTCGTGCACCCTGTCCTCGCCGGACACGGGCCCACCTTGCTCTCCGGTCTGCGCGAGCGCATCGCGCTGGAGCTCGTGGACCGCCACGAGTTCCGATCAGGGGCCGTCGTCATGCGCTATCGACCTGCGCCGGTGACGGCGCAGGAGCTGCCCGGCGTCGTCGGCGGATGACATAGCGTCGGCCCATGCGGTCCACGAGTGCCACGCCGTCAACTCGGGTGCGCCGGACTCAGCTGGCCGCGGTGGTCGCCGCAGCCGCGTTGTTCGCTGCCGCGGGTAGCGCCTCGGCAAGCGTCGGCGCGGCCACCGGGACGCCCGTGGCCCGGCAGAGCGCCGTACCAGCCGAACCGGTTCTGCAAGCGGTCCCACGGGCGGTCTGCGGACCCAACGCTCGACCGGAGACCGGGATCCAGGGCCGGATCAGCCGCGCCGATCACGTCAGCGGCCTGGCTGCGAAGGGGCTGCAGTGCAACGCCGAGCTCGTCGGCAAGCACACCCAGGAGAAGGCCGGAGTCGACGGCACGATCGTCGGCACTGTTGGCGGTTACAAGGTCCTGCGCTACAAGGACTCACGCGGCAACGAGTGCGCTTACTACGACACCTCCCTGCTGCCGCCGACCAACGCCGGCGACGCCAACCTCGGCGTTCGGGTGCTCGACATGAACGACCCGAAGAACCCCAAGCTCTCGATGATCCTCGACTCGGCCGCGATGGTCTCGCCGCACGAATCGCTGGTCCTCAGCGAGAAGCGCGGCTTGCTGATGGCGGTCGCCGGCAACCTCGCCCAGGCCCTGCTGCCGGGGATCGTCGACATCTACGACCTCGAGGGCCCGCTCGGCTGCTCCGTCCCGATCCTGAAGTCGACGACGCCGCTGGGCATCTTCGGCCACGAGAGCGGGCTCGCCCCTGACGGCAACACGTTCTACTCCGCGTCCTTCTCCACCAAGACCGTCGTCGCGCTCGACATCAGCAACGCGTCGCTGCCCGTGCTGCTGGGCAGCCTGGCGGTGAACTCGCACGGCCTGTCCATCTCCCAGGACGGCACGCGGGCCTATGTCGCCAAGGACAGGGGCTACGTCGCCGCGGACGGCGACCCCGGCGACTTCG
>JANPHZ010000246.1:0-17789 GCA_031424715.1 Frankiaceae bacterium | reverse complement strand
TGGTCGCCACGGTCATGCCTGGCCCTCCACCCTCATGACGGACGCGACGGCGCGGACGCTGTCGAGCCCCCTCAGCTGGTCCACGACGCCCTGCAGCGCCGCGTCGGTCGCGGTGTGGGTCACGACGACCAGACTCGCATCCCCGGAGTGGCCTTCCTGGCGCACCGTGCGGATCGACACGTCGTGGGCAGCGAAGGAGTTGGCGACGGCGGCGAGCACACCCGCCTTGTCCGCCACGTCAAGACTGATGTGGTAGCGCGTGATCACCTCGCCCATCGGGCGGATCCGCAGCTCGGCGTACGACGACTCCCCCGCCCCGCGGGCCCCGGACAGGGTGTTGCGCGCCACCGCCACCAGGTCGCCGAGCACGGCGCTGGCCGTGGGCGAACCACCTGCGCCGCGGCCGTAGAACATCAGCTGACCGGCGCTGGCGCCCTCGACGAAGACCGCGTTGTAGGCCTCCCGCACGGATCCGAGCGGGTGACTGCGCGGAATCATCGCCGGGTGCACGCGCACACCGACGGCGTCGCCATCCTTTTCCGCGATGGCCAGCAGCTTGACGACGCAGCCCATCTCCTTGGCGCTCGCGACGTCGGCTGCCGTCACCTCGGTGATGCCCTCGCGGTGGACGTCGGCAGCGGTGACCCGGGTGTGGAAGGCGAGGCCGGCCAGGATCGCCGCCTTGGCCGCAGCGTCGAAGCCCTCGACGTCGGCGGTCGGGTCAGCCTCGGCGTAGCCCAGCGCGGTCGCCTCGTCGAGGGCGTCGGCGAACCCCATCCCCGCCTCGTCCATCCGGGTGAGGACGAAGTTGGTCGTGCCGTTGACGATGCCCATCACCCGGGTGATCTGGTCACCGGCGAGTGACTCGCGCAGCGGGCGGAGCAGTGGGATCGCGCCGGCCACCGAGGCCTCGTAGTAGAGGTCGGCACCCGAGGCCCGGGCTGCGGCGTAGAGGGTGGCTCCGTCTTCGGCGAGCAGCGCCTTGTTGGCAGTGACGACTCCCTTGCCGGCGCCGAGGGCAGCGAGCAGCAGCGTGCGGGCGGGTTCGATCCCGCCGATGACCTCGACGACGAGGTCGATGTCGTCACGGGCGACCAGGGCGGCAGCGTCGGTCGTGAACAGCGCGTCATCGACGGGCAGGTCACGGCGCTTGCCGAGCCGGCGTACGGCGATCCCGGCGATTTCGAGCGGCGCCCCGATGCGGGCGGCGAGGTCGTCGGCGGAGGTGTGCAGGAGCCGGACCACCTCCGAGCCGACGGTGCCGCAGCCCAGCAGGGCGACGCGCAGCGGCGCCATCAGATCACCGTCACGGGGTCGTGGACCGAGGTGGTGCAGCAGGTGCAGGTGCGACCCAGAGCACGCGCGCGGGCGCGCGCTCGCCGCCGAGCCGTCCGTGCACCGAGGACCACCGCGGCACCCGCGGCGACACCGAAGACGAGCGCGGGCAACCAGCCGACCAGGGCGGCGATCAGGACCCCCACCATGACCAGGATCCCCAGCAGGGCAAGGAGAAACAGGTAGGCCAGACGCCTGGACACCGGGGATGCGGGGAGGCTCATGCGACGTCCAGGCCGATCAGGTCGTCCTCGGTCTCGCGCCGCACGATCACCCGGGCAGCGCCGTCGCGGACGACGACCACCGGCGGGCGCGGGACGTGGTTGTAGTTGCTCGCCATGGCCCGGTGGTAGGCCCCGCTGGCCGGCACCGCGACGAGGTCGCCGGGCGACAGGTCCGCCGGCAGGGGCACGTCGTGGACGACGATGTCGCCGCTCTCGCAGTGCTTGCCGCAGAGGGTGACGTTGGCAGGAGCGGCGTCGGACAGCCGCGAGGCGAGCACCGCGGTGTAGCGGGCGTCGTAGAGGGCGGTGCGGATGTTGTCGCTCATCCCGCCATCGACGCTGACGTAGGTGCGCAAGCCCGGCAGTACCTTGACCGTGCCCACCTCGTAGAGCGTCACCGTCGTCGGTCCGACCAGGGCGCGCCCAGGCTCGACAGCCAGCCGGGGCAAGGCCAGCCCTACCGCAGCGCACTCGCGCTCGACGATCTCGCGCAGGCCCGAGGCCAGCTCCTGCACCGGCATGGGGTCGTCGGCGGAGGTGTAGGCGATGCCGGTGCCCCCACCGAGGTCGAGCTCGGCCAGCTCGACCCCGTGCTCGTCACGGACTGCGGCGAGCAGCCCGACCATGCGGTGCGCGGCGAGCGAGAAGCCGCGGGTGTCGAAGATGTGCGAGCCGATGTGACAGTGCAGTCCGACCAGCTCGAGGGAGGGCAGGCCGATGATCCGGCGGACGGCCTCGGCTGCGGCGCCGCTGGCCAGGGAGAACCCGAACTTCTGGTCCTCCTGACCGGTCTGGACGAACTCGTGGGTGTGCGCCTCGACGCCCGGCGTCGTGCGCACCAGCACCCGCTGAACCACCCCGGCCCCCTCGGCCAGGGCGGCCAGGCGCACGATCTCCTCGAAGGAGTCGACGACGATCCGACCTACGCCGTAGGAGAGGGCGCGCGACAGCTCGGCGACGCTCTTGTTGTTGCCGTGGAAGGCGATCCGCTCGGCCGGGAAGCCGACCCGCTCGGCAACGGCCAGCTCCCCCCCGGTGCACACGTCCAGGCCGAGCCCCTCCTCGGCGACCCAGCGCGCGATGGCGCTGCACAGGAAGGCCTTGCCGGCGTAGTAGACGTCGGCGCCGACGAAGGCGGACTGCCAGTCGCGACAGCGCTGGCGGAAGTCGTCCTCATCCAGGACGTACGACGGGGTGCCGAACTCCGCCGCCAGGTCGCGGACGTCGACGCCCCCCAGGGTGAGGACGCCGTCACCGGTGCGCGTCGCCGAGGCGGGCCACACCGCCGGGTCGAGATCGCTCGCGCCGACCGCGGGGCTCACATCCGCTCCGGAGCGCTCACGCCCAGCAGCCCCAGGCCGTTCTCGAGCACGACCCGCGTCGCCCGCCACAGCAGCAGCCGGGGATGAGTGAGGACGGTCCCCGGCTCGTCGCCCTTGGGCAGCACCTGGCAGTCGTCCCAGAAGCGCTGCGCCGACTTGGCGACCTGCTCCTCGAGGTAGCGCGCGACGCGGTGCGGCTCGCGCAGCTCGGCCGCGGTCGCGACGACCCGCGGGAACTCCGCCAGCGCCAGCAGCAGCTCGGTCTCGCGGGGGTGAGTGAGCAGGGACAGGTCGACCTGCTCCGGCGCCTCGATGCCCAGCTCTGCGGCGTTACGCAGCACGGAGGCGGCCCGCGTAGCGGCGTACTGCACGTAGAAGACCGGGTTGTCGCTCGTCTTGCGCGCCCACAGGTCAAGGTCGATATCGATCGTGCTGTCAGCACTCGACCGCGCCAAGGCGTAGCGCGCGGCATCCACGCCGATGGCGTCGACGAGGTCTTCGAGGCTGACCACGGTGCCAGCCCGCTTGCTCATCCGCAGCGGCTCTCCGTCGCGCACCAGGTTGACCATCTGGCCGATGAGGATCTCGAGGTTGACCCCGGGGGTGTCACCGAACGCGGCACACATGGCCATCATCCGGCCGACGTAGCCCGAGTGGTCAGCCCCGAGCATGATGATCGCCCGGTCGAAGCCGCGCTCGCGCTTGTCGAGGTAGTAGGCCAGGTCGCCCGAGATGTACGCCGGGACGCCGTCGCTCTTGACGACCACCCGGTCCTTGTCGTCGCCGAAGGTCGTCGTCCGGAGCCACTCAGCGCCGTCTTCGGCGTACATGTGGCCGAGACTGCGCAGCCGCTCGATGGCCCGCTGAACAGCACCGGTCTCGTGCAGGTGGTTCTCGTGGAAGTAGACGTCGAAGTCGACGCCGAAGTCGTGCAGCGACTGCTTGATCTCGGCGAACATCAGCTCGACCCCGTGCGCCCGGAAGGCCTCCTGCGGATCCGGCTGCGTCAGCACGTCCGGCACCTGCTCGATGACCCGCTGGGCGATGTCGGCGATGTAGTCGCCGCCGTAGCCGTCCTCCGGCGCCGGCTGCCCGGTGGCTGCGGCCAGCAGCGAGCGGGCGAAGCGGTCGATCTGCGCGCCGTGGTCGTTGAAGTAGTACTCCCGCGTCACCTTCGCGCCGCTGGCCTCCAGCAGGCGGGCGAGCGCGTCCCCGACGGCCGCCCAGCGGACGCCACCGATGTGAATCGGCCCGGTCGGGTTGGCGCTGACGAACTCGAGGTTGACCCGCTGCCCCGCCGCCGCGTCGTTGTGGCCGTACGCCGGACCGGCGGCGATCGCGGCGAGGGCGACCTGGGCCAGGGCGGTCTCGGCCAGCCGGACGTTGAGGAACCCCGGGCCGGCGACGTCGACGGACGCGATCGCCGCGACCTCGCGCAGCCGCGCGGCCAGCAGCTCGGCGACGGCCCGCGGCGGCATGCCCGCGGCCTTGGCGAGGGTCAGCGCGACGTTGGTGGCGTAGTCGCCGTGGTCACGGTTCTTCGTGCGATCCACGACGACCTGGTCCGGCACGGGGACCGCGAGTTCTCCGGCCGCGACAGCGTCGGTCACCACTGCCCGCACAGCAGCGCCCAGCTCGGTGGGGGTCACTCGGTCGAGGCTAGCGCGGGGACTTCGATCTAGAGTGCTGTCATGGCCAAGCGCGCAGACCAGCCCACGACCAGCGGACGTCGCAGGACCCCCGTCGCCCCGGTCAAGAAGCCCTTTCCGTGGGGCACGATCGCGGTGTCGGCGGTCATCGGCGCGCTGCTCATCGGCATCCTCGTCTACGCCGTCACCAATCAGGGCTCCGGCTTCGTCGACCCGCTGAAGGCCGCCGACAAGAGCGTCGGAGGCGTCCAGATCGCGGACAAGCAGGACCAGGGCCACACCGACAGCCCGGTGAAGTACGACAAGACCCCGCCGACCGGGGGCAAGCACAACGCTCTCCCGCAGTCGTGCCAGGTCTACACCTCCGCCATCGCGGACGAGCACGCCGTGCACTCGCTCGAGCACGGGGCCGTCTGGGTGAGCTACCGGCCCGATCTCGCCGCGGACGAGCTGGCCACCCTGCGCGGCCTGGTCGAGGGCAACCCGTACCGGATCCTCAGTCCCTACCCGGGGCTCAAGACGCCCATCAGCCTGCAGGCGTGGGGCCGTCAGGTCACGGCTGACAAGGCCTCCGACAAGCAGGTCGGCGACTTCCTCGAGGCCTACACCAGTGGACCGCAGGCTCCCGAGCGCGGGGCGGCGTGCACGGGGACGACGAACACCGGTCCGCTGGGCGCCGGCAGCTGATTGGTCGGGTCAGGCAGGCTGGTCGGCCGCAGGCAGGCCAGCCAGGCGCCGCACCGTGGCGATCAGCTCGTCCGGGTCGAACGGCTTGGTGAGGTAGGCGTCGACCCCGATCCGGTCGCCGCGCTGCAGGTCTGCCTCCTGGGCGCGCGCGGACAGCAAGACGACCTTGATGCCGGCCGTCTCGGGATCCGCCCGCAGTCGGCTCGCGGCCTCCCAGCCGTCCACCCTCGGCATCATGATGTCGAGGGTGATGACGCTGGGCTGCACCTCTTTGACCTTGTCGAGGCAGTCCTGGCCGTCGAAGGCCGTCACCACGTCGAAGCCCTCGAGCTCGAGGTTGACGCTGATGAGCTGGCGGATGACGTCGTCGTCGTCCACCACGAGCACGCGTCCCAGAGCGGTCATGAAGGGACGATAACGCCGACTCCTCGCACGCCGTACGACGGGGGCCGCTGGTAGCGTCTCTGGCGCCCGAGCCCCCGTAGCTCAGGGGATAGAGTGCTTCCCTCCGGAGGAAGAAGCGCAGGTTCGAATCCTGCCGGGGGCACCCCGTGTCGGCCTGCCGATGAGTGCAACCTTCCCGACATTGCCGGTCAGATCCGGTCATCCCGCCCTACGGTCCGCTCACGGGCCTGGCGGCCTCCGACTCCGCCGACCCGCGTGACCGCTCCGGCGGCCGCCAGGGGGAGTCGGTGCGTGTCGGCTCTGCCTGCAGGACCGCCGCCGTCGTGGGGGAACCAGCATGACCGTCACCGGTCGCCACAACCGTGTCCGCACCCGTCCGCACAGCGCCGGAACCCGGCGCGTTGCCCGCCTCGTCGCTGTCGCGCTGCTCGCCTCGAGCGGCGCAGCGGTCAGCCTGGGAACCGCCGGCAGCGCCCTGGCCGCGACCAACGGCACCGCCCTGTCCATGACCGGCTCGATGGAGGGGCCGCTGGCGATCGCGCCCGGGTCGTGGGTCGCCGGCGGCTACCACTTCAGCGGCGGCACCCCCGGAGCCGGCGTCGACTTCGAGCGTGCCCAGCTGACCTTGGCGGTTTCGTGCAGCAAGGGCGGTACGCCGCTGCCGACACCGATCACTGTCCCGATGGCGCCCGGCCCGTGGACGCCAGACGGCGTCGACGCGGTGCCGTGGGACGACCTCCGGCCGGAGAACAACGACAGCCCGGCCGACGCGCAGACCTTCCAGGGGGCCACCCGCGCGCCCGACCTGTGCGCAGGCGGCGCCATGCACAACACCTCCGGGGCGCTGTTCACGGCCGCTCTCGTGTCGCAGAGCGCCACCCCGATCTCGGTCGAGTTCCACTACCGGGTCCCTTCGGCTACGGGCAAGCCCAACGTCAACTGCGTTGACCGCAACTCCCCCGGCTCGGCCCATGCCAGCGTCTGCGGCGCCGCCCTCAGCGCCGCCAAGACCTTCACGCCGACCCCCATCAACGGCGGGCTGAGTGGCCTCACCATGACCACCAGCACGCCGCGGGAACCCGCCGGCCACGGAACCGTCCCGCTCGGCGCCATCCCCGCGAGCGCCCTGCTCGGGTCGGCGACCAACCTCGTCGGAGCCCCGGGCTTCGGGACCCCCGGGTTCGGCACCCCGGGCTTCGGGACCCCCGGGTTCGGCACCCCGGGCTTCGGGACCCCCGGGTTCGGCACCCCCGGGTTCGGGACCCCCGGGTTCGGCACCCCGGGCTTCGGGACGCCGCTCGGTGACTCGGTCCTCAGCGACCCAGCGCTCGGTGTCCTGTCCCTCGCCCAGGTGCCGATCGTGGCGACGGACGGCAGTGCCGCAACCACCTGGGACACCGTGCTCGCCGGGACCGCGCTGGCCGGGCTGCCCACCCAGACCATCACGCTGGCCGAGGTCCTCGCCCTTACCCCCCGCCCAGCCTCCGTCAGTGCCCTGACACTGGGCCAGCTCGACCTGAGTGGCACCGACCTGCGGCGCAGCAGCCTGGGCGCCTACCTGCTGGGCGGCACGCCCCTGCGCGCCCTCCCCGTTCCCCTCGGCTCCACCAGCTGGTGCGCCTCCCTGGCTGGTCAGCCCTACTCGTGCAGCACGCACCCCGACGCACTGGACCGCAGCCTGCTCGCCGCCGAGCTCGGCGGCGCGACGTTCGGGTCCTACTACGCCGGCACCGCGATCGAGCTGGTCGGCCTGCCCCTGACCCGATCGCCGCTGACCTACCTGCTGCTGAACAACATCGACCTGTCGCTCACCAGCCTCGGCGGCACCCGAACCACTGCCCTGACGACGCCGACGCTGTTCGTCAGCTGCACCCCGTCCGCCACGCCGTCGTCGTGCGACACGCTCGCTCAGGCCCAGAAGAGCGGTGACCTGAAGACGACCGGCACCCTCGGCGGCCTGCTCGCTGACTCCGGCCCCGCGGTGCAGTCGCTCGCCCTCGCCGACCTGCTCGGCGGGACGATCGCCCGCCAGAACTTGCCGATCGAGAACGTCCCCACCGCGACCATCATCGCGAGCTCGCCGATGCCCGCCTCCGGTGCGGCGTACCGCATCTCGGTCACGCTCACCTGCAGCCAGACCGCTGGGCTGGTCATCGCTCCCGCTCTGCCCGAGGGCTTCCGCATCATCCCGGCGACGGTCAAGGCCACGCTCGGGACGGGCGCCGACGTGCCGGTCAACGTCAGCGACGTGGGCACCATCACGCCCAAGAACGCCGTCACCTGCTCGGGCACGCAACCGCTGGCGGTCGACCTGCAGGCTGAACCCTCCACGATCCTGGGCCCGACGACCGCGGGCGCCACGGTGGCGGTCACTGGAGGGTCCGTCTCGGTCACCGGCACCGCGCCGGTCGAGGTCACCAAGAACTTCATCGTCGGCAACACCGCGAACCCCGCCAACCCCGCCGTCATCAACACGGTCTACGTCGGGCACATCGCCTCACCCGGCGACATCGACTACTTCAGCGTCCCGGCGCTGCCCGCCGGCTCGAAGCTCACGGTCACGCTGAGCCACCTGGCCAACGACAACGACCTGGTCGTCTACGGACCCGGCGCACCGCTGCTGCGCGCGACCCCCGGCTTCGGCACGCCGGGGTTCGGGACCCCAGGTTTCGGGACACCGGGCTTCGGCACCCCCGGCTTCGGTACGCCGGGCTTCGGTACCCCTGGCTTCGGTACCCCTGGCTTCGGGACAGCCGCGACGGACGCCTCGACGTCCTTTGCCTCGGACGGCACACAGGCCAGCCCCAGCCTCGACCCCGACATCCCTCGGCTGAAGTTGCCGGTCCGCGGCTTCTCCCATCAGCGCGGGCTCACCACTGAGACCGTGACGACCACCGTGCTGCCCAGCGACACTTCGCCGTTCCTGCTCCAGGTCAGCGGTTACCTCGACGCCAACAACGCGGCGCCGTACGTCCTGCGCGTCTCGGCGACGCCGCCGCCAGCCGCGGCACCGTGCGCCCCCCGCAACTATCCCCACGCAGGCCGTGCCGGCACCCTGCCGAGCACACCGCTCGACCCCGCCACGCAGACGCTGATCCTGGTCAACCAGCAGCGGCTCGGCGCGATCTACGGACCGATCAACGACGACAGTCAGTCCGGCGACGCCGGAGAGCTCATCGCCGCACGACTGCAGGGGCTGTCCGGTGAAGCCTCGGTGAAGGGCGTCGTCGTCCCGGTCGAGGGCGACAGCACGGTGCGCGACGCCTACGCCGCCTGGGACGCCGATGTCTGCAACCCGGCGGCGGCCAACAGCGTCGTGGCCGCCATGAACGCCTTGGTCGACCGGCTCCGCACCGGTCTGCCGGACCTGCGCAACGTCGTCGTCGTCGGGATCGACGACGTCGTGCCCTACGCCCGCGTCACCGATCTGACCGCGGCCTACAACGAGTCGCAGTACAGCCAGCTGATGTACGACGGTGTCGCCAACGCCCAGTCGGCGGCGGCCCGCGCCGGCTTCCTGCTCACGGACAACCCCTACGGCGACCTGGCCCCGCAGCCCTACCTGGACCGCCAGCTCTACGTCCCCCAGCTGGCCGTCGGTCGCCTGGTCGAGACACCGGCCGACATCCTGGGCCAGATCGCCAGCTACCGCGCCGCGGGTGGGCGCACCAACCCGACCTCGTCCTTCGTCACGGGCTACAGCCCGCTCGACAAGGGTGCCCGCGCCGTCGCGGCCTCGCTGGCCGGCAAGCCCGGCGTCACGGCCAACGCCTCGCAGATCAACAGCACCTGGACCCGCCAGGACGCGATCGCCGGACTAGCCGGTGCCGCGAGCGGCTACGGCGCGGTCAACGCCCACTACGACGTCTACCGCGCCCTCCCCGGCAATGAGGACG
The DNA here is from genome assembly GCA_031424715.1 of Frankiaceae bacterium. GTDB lineage: Bacteria > Actinomycetota > Actinomycetes > Mycobacteriales > SCTD01 > RYN-124. Next base: position 8,271 of record JANPHZ010000246.1, on the reverse strand, counting down.
AGAGCGACCCGCTCACCACGGCCGACCTGCCGCCATCCTTGCAGGGCAGCGTGCAGTTCACCATCGGCTGCCACTCGGGCCTGAGCGTCCCGGACATCTACGTCGCCACCCCGGGAGCGGAGCAGCGCGACTGGCCGCAGGCGATGCTGGGCAGGGGTGCCAGCGCCTACGTCGGCAACACCGGCTACGGCCTCGGCGACACCGATGCGCTCGCCTACAGCGAGAAGATGAGCGCGCTCTTCGCCGAGCACATCGGCCCGACGATGACCCTGGGCCAAGCCATGAGCTTTGCCAAGCAGGCCTACGTCGCGACGGTGGGCAGTCCCAGCGTCTACGACGCGAAAGTGGTCGAGCAGACGACCTTCTACGGCCTGCCCATGTGGCGGATCGGCGCCGCCGGTGTCAGCGCCAAGGCCACGCTGCCTGCGCCAGCCACGGCCGGCCCGAGCACCATCACGCTCGCGGCCACACCGGTCAGCACACCGATCACCACCACCAAGGTGACGGCAGCGAGCGGCCGGGGCACCTACTACGGCGTCGACACCCACGCCCCGCTGGTCGTCCCCGGTCAGCCGGTGCAGCCCCTCACCGCAGTGACCCTGCCGGTCCGCAACGACGGCCTGGTCGCCCACGGCGCCATCACCGAGGGCCTTTCGTCGTACGACGTCGCCGGGGTCGACCCGGTCTACAGCACCCCGATCGTCGACTCGGCCGAGACCGATCCCGAACCGGCGGTGGGCACCAGCTTCTTCCCGTCGCGGCTGCAGCACGTGGCCGGCACGGTCACGCCGGCCGGCCGTCAGGACTCGCTGAGCCTCGTAGCCGGGCAGTTCGCCACCGACGGCTCGGGCACCGGCAAGGGCACCCAGCGGCTGTTCACCCAGATCGACAGCACCGTGCTGCTGTCGGACTCGACGGACTTCTCGCCGCCGCGTCTCACCGGCGTGAACGCCGCGATCCAGGGCTCTGTGGCTCGCTTCACGGTCACGACCCCCGACCCGGATGCGGCCCGCGCCGTGGTGTTGATGCTGGTTCAGGGCGGCCCCGAGGTGCAGACCTGGCAGCACGTCGAGCTGGTCAACGCCGGCGGCGGCCAGTGGGTCGGCACCGTCGTCCTGCCGGCCGGCACCACGTCCATCGGTCACTACGCCGCCGAGGTGGCCGACACCTCCGGCAACGTCGCCCGAAGCTCCAACAAGGGGCAGAACTTCTCGGCCGCACCGGTCGCCGGCCTGCAGGTGAGCGTGTCCCCCGCCGCCGACCCGCGCACCGGCATCTACGTCGCGCCGGTGACGGTGACACTGGGGGGCACCGGCTCCGGCGCGACCTACCGCCTGGACGGCGCTGACCCGCAGCCCTACACGGGTCCGGTGACGGTCACCGGCGAGGGCGGCCACACCTTCACCGCGGTGTCAGCGACCGGCCAGGCCATCACCCTCGGCCTGCCGATCGACGACCAGGCACCCGTGGTGACCGTGACCGGTCCGACCGAAGGTGCCTCCTACCCGCACGACACAAGGGTCAGCGCCACCGTCTCGTGCAGCTCGGCGGTCACCCTGCTCAGCTGCTACGGACCCCCGGCTCTGGACACCTCAGCCGTCGGATCGCGGACCTACCAGGCCGTCGGTCAGGACGTCTTCGGGCGGACGACGACGCGGTCCGTGCGCTACACCGTGACCAACGCTGCGCCGACCGTGGTGCTCACCCGGGCGCCGACCGACGGAACGACCAGCACGGACGAGCTCGTGACCTACCGACTGGCTGACGCCGACGACCCCGTCGACGGGCTCACCACCAGCTGCACCCTCAACGGGGAGGCAACGGCCTGCGACGCAGGGTCAGCGCAGCTGTCGGGCCTGACGCCCGGCACGACGCCGTACGTCTTCGTGGTGACGGTGCGCGACGGCTTCGGAGGAGTCGGTACGGCGACCGCCACCTGGCGGGTCTTCCAGGCCACCCGCACCGAGGCCGACCCGGTCATCGCCACGCTGCCCAACGTGTCTGCGACGCTCAGCACGGCCGGCGGACCCCTCGCGGGCCGCACGCTCGCCTTCTACCAAGGCAACGCAGCGACCCGCGGACCGCTGCTGTGCTCTGCCAGCACTGATGCCTCCGGGAAGGCGGCCTGCGGCGGGCTGGCGGCCGCTGCGGCTGCCGCACAGGCCGGCGGCGTGACCGCGGTCTTCACCGCCGTGGCTCCCTTCGCCGGCAGCGAGGGCAGAGCCGGAACGGTCGCGCGGTGAGCGTGTCGTGACCGGAGCGCAGCAGCCCAGCCCTCGTGCGTCTCCGGAGCTGCTGCCCTACCTGTCGGCCACTCACGCCCGCTGGCTGGCCGAGGAACCCGACCGCCGCTGGCGCGAGGTGGAGGGCACGCTCGTCTTCGCTGACGTCTCCGGGTTCACCGCCCTCGCGGAGCGACTGGCCCGAGGGGGCAAGGTCGGCGGCGAAGCCCTCACCGCCGTGCTCAACGACCTCTTCAGCCGGCTCCTCGCGGCTGCGGGCCGCTACGGCGGGGACTGCCTGAAGTTCGGCGGCGACGCCCTGCTGCTGCTGTTCACCGGACCCGATCACGCGGCCCGTGCCGTCGCGGCCGCGCACGAGCTCGTCGCCCTCACCGAGCGGTTCCGGCCGGCCCGTGGCAGCTCCGCCGGGTCGGTCCGGCTGAGCATGTCGGTCGGTGTCGGCTCCGGCCCGCTCCTGCTCGTCCTCGGCGGCGCCGTGCACCGCGAGCTCCTGGTCCTCGGTCCGACCGTCAGCCACACCCTGCGCGCCGAGCACGCGGCCCTGAGCGGTCAGGTGCTCGTCAGCGACAGCGTTCCGGAAGCGGTGGTGATCGGGACGGGTCGCCCGCAACCGGCGCCGCTGACGTGCCTCGAACCGGCCTGGGAGCGCAGCGCACCGCTGGGCCTGTCCAGCCGCCTCGTCGGGCACCTGACCGGCGAGCCGCAGGACGGCGAGCACCGGCTGGCCGCGATCGGCTTCGTGCGCTTCACCGGCTGCGATGACCTGCTGCGCAGCGCGGGACCCGAAGCCCTCGCGCAAGCCCTGCACGACGTGGTCAACCGGGCCCAGCAGGCCGAACGCGACTACGGCGTGACGCTGCTCGGGACCGACGTCGACCTCGGAGCCGGCAAGCTCATCGTGGTCGCCGGCGTACCCACCGCGCTGCCCGACGAGGCCGATCAGTTGCTGCTCGCGCTGCGCGACATCGTGGCGCCGGGTGGTCCCCTGCCGCTGCAGGTCGGCGCGCACTACGGGCGGGTGTTCACGGCTGACCTGGGTGCCCCGCACCGACGGACGTTCACGGTGATGGGAGACACCGTCAACCTGGCGGCCCGGCTGATGGCGCACGCTGCCGGGGGTCAGGTCTTAGGCTCGCCCGACCTGCTGGACCAGGTGCGTACGACGTTCGCCCAGACGCCCGTCCCCCCGTTTGCCGCCAAGGGGAAGTCCGCGCTGGTCCATGCGGCCGTCGTCGGAGAACCTCTGGGCCTCCGGGCGATCGACGACCTCGACAGCCTGGTGATGGTCGGGCGGGACGAGGAGCGTAGCGCCCTGAGGTCGGCCGTGGAGGCGGCCCGGCTCGGGTCCGGCGCGGTGGTTGAGGTCGTCGGCGAGGCGGGCCTGGGCAAGACGACGCTCCTGCGCTGGATCGCCCAGGACGCTGGCCTCCCGGTCGTCGAGGTGCGCGGTGGCGGCTACAGCCGGGCCACCCCCTACTACGCCCTGCGCGCGCCGGTCCGCTCGCTGCTGGGCATGACGGTCCCAGGGGTGTCCCGGCCGGCAGCTGCCGAGCTCGCTCGGGCGGTCCGCGACACGGCGCCGGACCTTCTGGGCTGGTTGCCTCTGTTCGGTTCGGTCCTGGGCATCGAGCTCACCGAGACCGAGCAGACAGCAGCGCTCGGCGAGCAGTACCGCGCCGACAAGATCCGCAGTGTGCTGGGCGATCTGCTGCAGCGACTGCTCGTCGGACCGGCGCTGTGGCTCGTCGAGGACGCGCACGCCCTGGACACGACCACGGCTGCGCTGCTCGACGAGCTGGTCGGTGTGAGCGGCAGGCCCTGGTTGTTCGTCGCCTCCCGCCGGCCTGTCGACGCAGGCTGGCAGCCGCAGTCCGTCGAGCGGCTGTGGTTGACGGCGCTGTCCGACGACGAGGCCGGTGCGCTCCTGACGGCGTCGCTCATCGCCGGGGGGACTGGCCTGGTGCCCGGGGCGATCAGCCAGGTGGTGAAGCGGGCGGGAGGCAACCCGCTGTTCCTGCGCGAGCTGCTGCAGGTGGCGACCGCGCGTGGCCTGGACGACCTGCCCGAGAGCATCGAGGCTGTTGTCAGCACCATGATCGACACCCTGTCCGCGCCCGACCGCGACCTCCTGCGGCGGGCCGCCGTCCTGGGCACCCGCTTCCCGATCGGCATCCTGGCCCGCACGCTGGACAGCTCGCCCGAGCAGCTCGCGGTGCGGCTGGGCACCCTGCGCTCGTTCCTGCACACCGACGCCGACACGGTGGCCTTCAGCCACCTGCTGCTGCGCGACGTCGCCTACGAGACCCTGCCCTTCCGGGCCCGCCGGGCCTTGCACGCCCGGGCCGGGAAGGCGTGGGAGGACCTCGCCGGCGAGCACCCCGGCGACGTCGCCGAGCTCCTCGCGGTCCACTTCCACGCCGCCGGCGAGCACGCCAAGACCTGGACCTACGCCCTGCTCGCTGCGCAACGGGCGGAGCGAGCGGCCGCGCCGGTCGAGGCAGCCGCCTTCTACCGCAAGGCACTGGACGCCGGCGGGAAGCTGCCCGGCGTGACCTCCGATGACGTTGCCTCGGTGGCGGAGCACCTCGGGGACGCGACGCTGCGGGGCGGTCGCTACGACGAGGCGAGAGCCGCCTACGCGCGGGCGCGGCGCCCCACGTCGAGCGCTCTGCAGCGGGCCAGGCTCTACCGCAAGACCGCGACCGCGTGGGACCAGGAGGGGCGCTACGGCAACACCCTGCGCAGCTGTCGCCGTGGCCGCGCCCTGCTCGTCGGCCGCGTCGATCCGGACTGCACCAAGGAGGCGGCGAAGCTGCTCTCGCAGGAAGCCGTCGCGCTCCTGCGCAAGGGCCAGATCGCTGCAGCCAAGCCGCTGCTCGACGACGCCGTACGCCAGGCCTCCACGAGCGACGCCCGAGGCCACCGGGCCGCTCTGGCACATGCCTACCGCTACTTGAACTGGCAGGCGATCGAGTCGCAGGACGACGCCGCGGAGCAGTTCGGCCTGCGCGCCAAGGCGCTCTACGAAGCTCTCGGCGACAACGCCGGTCTCAGCCAGATCTACAACAACCTCGGGATCGGGGCCTACTACCGGGGCGACTGGGACGAGGCCGTCCACTACTACGCCCTGAGCCGCGAGGCAGCGGCCAAGGCCGGATCACTGATCACCGAAGCGCTGCTGCTCAACAACACCGCAGAGGTGCTGTCGGACCAGGGTCGCTTCGCCGAAGCAGAGGAGCAGTTCCGCACCGCGCTCGCGGTCTTCCGCGGCTCGCACCACGGCTTTGAGGGGATGGTCCTGGGCAACCTGGCCCGGCTGCTCAGCCGGGCTGGTCGGCGGCGCGAGGCGGAGTACGTGTTCGGGCAGGCGTACACGGTGCTACGCCGCAACCGCGAGTCGGCGCTGCTCGCCGAGACCGCGGCCCGGCGGGCGGAGATGCTCGTCCTGTCCGGTGACGCCGACGCGGCGCTCGCCGCTGTCGACGAGGCCAAGGCGCTGGCGGCGGCGCAGTCGCTCCCCACCACCCAGCCGCTGCTGTCGCGCGTGACGGGCTGGGCGCGGGCTCAGCAGGGCGACCACGCGGCCGCATGGCGGCTGCTCAGCAAAGCCGTGATGGACAGCCGCGAACGAGCCGATGAGTACGGCGCTGCGGTCGCCTTGCAGGGGCTCTCCCGGATCGCGCACCTGCGCGGGGATGCCGCGGCGGTAGCCACGTTCGCGCAGTTCGCTGACGACTTGCTGGCCCGTCTCGGCGTGCAGCAGACCCCGGAGGTCCCGCTTGTGGCCTCCGACAGCGGACCTACTTGATGGTGACGCTGGTCCGGCAGTAGAGGACTGCCGGACCGCTCTCCTGCGGCACGCTCACGCAGTCCTGCGATCCGACCCGCACCCGCTGGTAGTCATCGTCGGACCCGCTCCCGACCGCGAGCCACAGCAGCGCGATGACGGACAGGGCAAGCGCGAGGTAGGCCACCGGATGACGACGCGGCTCTTCGGGTCGCACCGAACCGACGACCGCCGAGGCCCGCTCACCCAGCGGCGCGTCGGGCGTATCACCGCGGGCCGGTGCTTGCGCCAGCCCGGGCAGGGTGCGGGTGCGGTCGTCCGTCGGGTTCATGCCCCCGCTGTTCCCCGGATCGGGCCGGACAACCGCCCACCGCCGGCTGGTCTGGTCGCGCCGCGGCCCGCATCCAGCGTTGCCGGGTCCGCCAGGAACCCGCGGACGAGCCGGGCCAGGGCGGCGGCGTGCGCCCCGTCGACGATCCGGTGATCGGCTGTCGCGGTGATGACGATCTGCGGCCGCACGACCACCTGGCCGTCCACCGCCATCGGCGCATCGCTGACGGCGCCGATGCACACGTAGAGCGGCACCCGCGCGAATGGGACCGGGGCGACGTAGCCCTCGTCCAAGCCGAAGGAGCCGATGTTGGTGATGAACAGCGAGCCCAGCGGGTGGGCCGGCTGGCCAAAGGCGCGCACGCCGATCCCACCGTTGAGCAGCGAGGCCACCTTGAGCATCGGCCGCAGCAGGAACCACGGGATCAGTCGAGCGATCCCGTTGCTGGTCTGGAAGTCTCGGTCAGCCCGGTCGCGCAGCCGCTGCGCACCGGCGACGAGCTCGCGCGAGACCTCCACGACGGTCTTGGTGTCCGCTGCCCGCACCTTCGTCGGTGCGAGGTCGTCGCCGCCTTCGATGTCGACCGCGAACGCCACGTCGTACGACGTGAAGGGCACGAGCCGACCGAAGGCGACGCGGTGGTGGAAGGCGGCGACCTGCTCGATGCCGCGCTGGAAGGCCAGGCCGACGACGGTGGCCGGCGAGACAGCGACCCCGCTCGCGGCCCGCTGATCGGCGCAGTAGGCCAGCACAGCCGTCGCGTCGACGGCCATGCGCGCGTAGAGCCGACCCTCTGCGGAGGCGCGCCACGTCGCGATGGCGATCTTGCGGCGGACGCTCGGACGGCGACGCGAACCTTCGGGCATCGGCCAACCCTGCCACCCTGAGTCAGCAGCGGGTCGTCGGTGGTGCCTTGCCGGTCAGCAGGTAGGCCGTGACCGGTTCAGCGATGCAGGCAACAGCGCCACGGCGGTAGGCCGTGTGCCCGTCGCCGTCGAACGTGACCAGGACCCCACGGTCGAGCTGCTCGGCGAGCCCCTGCGCCCAGGCGTAGGGCGTCGCCGGGTCCCGGGTGGTGCCGATCACAACCACGGTCGGCGCCCCGGTCGCGCGCACGGTCTGCGGCCGGCCTGTTGGCGCGACCGGCCAGACCGCACACGCCGACCCGGACCACGCGATCGCGGGGCCGAAGTGCGGGGCCGTGCGGCTCAGCCGGTCCGCGAGCTGCTGATAGCTGTCCAGGTCCTTGGGCCACGGGCGGTCCAGGCAGTTGACGGCGTAGTTGGCCTCGATGGTGTTCTCATAGCCGGACCCGTCCCGCTCGAGGTAGAGGTCGGACAGCGTCATCAGCGACCGGCCCTGCCCCTTGGCGGCCTCGGCCAGCGCGGTGCCCAGGAACGGCCAGTAGCTCGTGCTGTAGAGCGCCTGACCGGCGCCGTAGGACAGCTCCCCCGGCCCCACGGTGCGCGAGCCCGACCCGGGAAGCGGGTCGGTCTCGACCCGGGCGGCGATCCGGTCATAGGCAGCGGTCAAGTCACCGTCGGTCTCGGCGCGGAAGCGGCAGGAGGAAGGGGTGCGGTCGCACCAGTTCAGGAACGACCGGAAGGCCCGCTCGAAGCCCTCGCCCTGACCGGTGAGCACCTGATCCCAGGACAGGCGTGGGTCGAGCGCGCCGTCGAGCACCATCGCCCGCACGCGGGTCGGGAAGAGGCTCAGGTAGGCCGCCCCCAACGAGGTGCCGTAGGAGTAACCGAGGTAGGTGAGGCGAGGCTCGTCCAGGGCTGCGCGCACGGCGTCCATGTCGCGGGCCGCCACCTCGGTCGAGACGTGCGCCAGCGCCTTCCCGGACCGCTGCCGGCACCCGGCGACGAAGTCGCGGTTGGCGCGGTCCAGCTGCTGCACCTCGCCGG
>JANPHZ010000245.1:0-5730 GCA_031424715.1 Frankiaceae bacterium | reverse complement strand
CACCCTCTGCTGAGAGGGGCGGTCGTCTTAGGACGACCGCCCCACATTTCGTTTCCGGGCGGAGTCAATCCCACAGGCGGACCAGCCGATAACAGCGGCATGTCTGGGGAGAGGACGGCGCGGTGAAACGCGCCGACGGGTTCTCCTTGATCGAACTATTGGTCGTGATGATCGTCATCGGGATGCTCGCTTCGATCGCTGTACCGGCGTTCCTCAGTCAGCGACGACTCGCATTTGAAGCGTCGGCCAAGGTGGACGTCCGCAACATCGTCAAAGAGGCCCTGGATTTCTACATCGACTCGTCCGGGGTTCTCACCATCAGCGGCACGGCCCCCTCGTGGCAACTCGCCAGCGGCTCGGACGTGTTCGCAGCGGGGACCTTGAGTAAGGGCAACTCCATCTCCGTCCGCAGCTACGTCAACGGCGTGGACAGCTACTGCATCTCCATCCGTAACGCCCAGTCCAACTCTCGGTTCTGGTCGGGTAATGGCACCGGTTTGAACGAGGGAGACTGCTGAGGTGTGCGATCCGAAGCGCGAATGGGCCATGGTCGAGTGACTTCATCAGGCAGAGCACGTAGCTGGTCGCTGAACAGGGACAACCTTGTGGTGCTGTCCGCCTCTGGGTGAGTGCCTCGGCCCCGCTCAGCGGTGGCTGCTGGCCGATCCTCCGAGTCAGAGCCATCCTTCGGTGACCTTGCGCCGCATGCCGCCGCGTCCGACTGAAGGGCGTTACTGCCTGCTCTCTGGCCGCTCAGGTCCGAAAGGGCGGCTATCAAAATCTGGCCGGAGCGATCGGTAGTCACGATGCCGAGCCTGCAGGCGTCTACCCACCGCGTGTCCGCCCTGGTTATGGCTGAGGCCGGTCTCGTAGCAGCCGACTGCAACCCAGGGCTCATGGAGCGTCCACGGGTGCAGGGCGACAGCATCGGCGGTCGCACCTCCCTCGGTCCGCCTCCACTGTGGCATCGAGAAGCTGGCTTGGTCTCAAGTCCCACCTCGGGGGAGTCGAAGCCAGACGTATGTCGGCTTGCCAACCCTCGCGTCCTCGAGGCGTCCTTTCAGTGGCCGCAGGAACGTCGATGTCCAGGGCCGGCCGTCGGGGAAGTGATGGCTTCACCCTGATCGAGCTGTTGGTCGTGATGTCCATCGTGGGCGTTCTGGCTGCGGTCTCCAGCTTCAGCTTCGCGGATGAGATGCACAAGCGGCAGCAGCAGGGATCGACGCAAGAAATCGTGAGCTTCCTTCGCTCCGCCAGCGTGCAGTCGGTCTCAGAGGGCCGTACCTACTGCGTCTCGTTGGCTGCTGCGGCTGCGCCGGCAGTCAATCGCGGCTACACGCTCTGGCGTTACTCCTGTGGGGGCTCGACGTCCGTGCAGGTGGGTGGCGCTCGAGCGACGCAGAGTCCCAATGTGAGTTTCTCGCTCACCGTGACTGCACCGGCTGCAAACCCGTGCCAGGCCGGGAGCAAGTGCGTCTACTTCTACCCCCGCGGCACAGCCACACCGTCCGCGATCACGGTGTCCAGCACCAAGCGCTCCAAGACCTACAGCATCTCGGTGGAGGGGTTGACTGCTCGTGTCTACTAGCCGCCGCACACGCCGGTCGAGCGACGAGGGCTTCACGCTCGTCGAACTGACCGTCGCGTTGGGTCTTCTCATGGTCATCCTGCTGGCGTCGCTGCCGGCATTCCTCGGGATGCTGCGCACCGCGGCGAGCACGAAGGTGCAGACGCAGGCCAAGAACCTGAGCCAGCAGCGGCTGGAGCAGCTCAAGGACCTTCGCTTCCACATCGACCGGCAGAACGGGCCCTTCCTCGACCTGCTCGACATCTACTACACCAACGCCTCGACGACCGGCACGCCGACGACGGTCACCGTGGACGGTGCCTCGCAGAGCGGGGTCTACGTGCCCGTCGCGGCTGCCGCAGACGGGGCGCCGGCTGGGCCGCACTACCGCGTAACGTCCACCAGAGTGCTGACGGGGCGCACCTTTACCCAATCGGTGTACGCTCGCTTCCTCGGGGCCGGCGGCGCCCCCCTGGCCATGACCAACTTCCAGAACGCCTACGACAGTCAGGTCGCCGGTAAGGATGACGCGCCCGCTGGCGCCGTGGCCATCACGATCGTGACGAGCTGGCCGGACGGCCTGAAGACCAAGCGACTCGTCGCCTCCACCCGGATCGTGGACGGTCGCCCGGAGTTGCCGGCCATTCAGACCCAGGCGCGAGCCACGGCGCTCCAGATCACCTCGACCGGCAAGGACGGTGCGACGCTCGAGCTCGCCGCCGGCATCGCCAATGTGGACGGCACGCAGTCGAGCAGCTCGGCGGTGTCCGGTTACGCTGCGGGCGCGCGCGCGACCCGAACGGGATTTCCCACTGTCACCGGCAAGTCCGTCGCCTTCGAGCTGCCGACCGGTGGGATAGCGACCAGCTCGGCGCAGGCCCCGCCGTCCAGCTGCTCCTGGTTCACCTACGCGAACACGGACGTCTCGAACGGCTCCGGGAGCGTGTCGACGGGCCTACCCAAGGCTCCAGCGAATGTGGACGACGCCTCGCCCCCCAATGCGATGAGCGGTTTCATTCAGGCAAATGCCGGCGGCAGCTGCGGTCTCGCCAGCTTCGACAACCTCGCCGGAGGCGGAACGCCTAGGCCAACCGCTGCGGCCGTCCAGAACGGACCCGTGAACGACCCCTTGGGCTACCAGATGGGCGCCGCGCCCTACGTCAAGGTGCCGGATCTCGTGGGCGGGTCGGGACCCATCATGTCTGGCTCGGCCTACGCGACCAGCTCCGTGCTGACGGCCTCGCCGCAGAAGAGCTCAGCCGGCGCCGCGGCCAGGGCCACGCAGCCCGTGGTGATCTTCCCGAACAACCCGGAGTCCGGGGGGCGCGGACTGGTGAGCTTGCGACTTCTCAACTCGAGCATTACCTGTACGTCAGCCACCACCTCCGGTGGGCTCGGTACGGCCACAGGCTCCTACACCTTCGAGCTCGGCTGGTGGGGCAAGGGACCAGGCGACGCCACGGCGGTCTGGCACCTCGCCACCTGGACCTACAACTCAGCCAGTCCGGCGCCAGTCCTGCAGGCCGGCAGCGCCACCTGGGACCCGCAGAACACCCTGCTCGGCAACGGCCTGCGGCTGAGCGACGTCATCACCTCTCCAGGGGTCGGCATCGCGCCCAGCCCCCTGAGCGTGGGAGCCACTACCGGCTTGCGAGGGTTCGGAGAGGGCATCTTCAGCATCACGACGGCGAGCACGATCACCGACGAGTTGCAGCCCGGCTTCTCCGCCATCAAGGTGTCGGTAGGCCGGCTCACGTGCGTCGCGGATGACCAGCGATGAAGCGCCTACGTCAACGTGTCCAGCGCGACCGGGGTTTCACCCTGATCGAGATGATGGTCGCGATGAGCCTCATGGTCGTGCTCATGCTCGTCACCATTCAGGTCGTGGCGACGACGGGCGGTGCGGTGCGGCTGACCACCGATGCGCAGGGGCTCAACGAGGAGGCGCGTCAAGCCATCAACCGGATGGCCCGTGACCTGCGCCAAGCGCAGAGCGTGGTCACCGGGGTCAACCCGGACGGTCCGAGCTTCGCATCGACCGGGGTGGTCGCCGTGCGGGCGAAGGCCGACTTCGACGGTGACGGGTGCATCGGCGGCGTGGGCACCGGCCCCTGCCTTGCTTACAACGCCGCAAACCCCGAGGACGTCACCTACTGCTTCGAGCCCGGTGCGCGCCAGCTCTACGTCATCGACAACCAGGTCACCGGTGTGACTCCAATCAGCAGCACGAGCACGAGCTGTAGCGGTGGCCAACCACTGCTGGCGGGCAACGTCCAGGGATTCGTTGTGGAGTACCGCAGCAACCAGTACCGCTACGACACCGGCCCAACCGACGGTGTCACCAAGTGGCGCGAGCTGGATGCGGCGGGCGCACCGGTGGGCAACGCCAACGGCGCGCTGGACGCCGAGCTGGCCAACATCGACTCCCTCGTGCTCAACGTCACGATGCGGCTGAACGGCAAGAGCCAGCAGTACCGCACCCAAGTCGCCTTGCGCAACCGGTCATGAGGAGAGCTGCCGTGCCCGACCTGAGAGATGACCGCGGACTGGGCGTCATCACGGTGGTGCTCGTCATGGCCATCATCAGCAGCCTGACTGTCGTCGCGACTGCCCTGACGATCAGCAACCTGGGGAACTCCTCTCGAGACCGACAGGCGCTCGCCGCGCTGGCAACCTCGGAGGCGGGGGTGGCTCAGGCCATCCAATACCTGCGAGGGGGCAACCTGTCCGCGCTGTCGTGCGAGGAGCCGCCGCCAGGCGTGGCGCCCTCAGGCCAGTGCACCAACACGGCCAACACCAACAGGTGGACCCGCTCCAATGACCCCATGCAGGTCCGCCTCGACGGCACGGTCGGTGCCTGCACGGGCACTGTCGACTGCTTCCGAGTCTGGATCGGCCGGGTAAGCCCGTTCACGCCAGCCTGCCCGGCTCGGGTCGCTAATCCGGCAGCGAAGTGCTTCGCGACCTACCGCATCCACTCCACCGGCGTCTCCGGCAACGGGCCGAGCGCCAGGCGCACCGCAGTCGACGTCAAGGTGGCGCCGTACACGTTCCCCCTCGGTGTCTTCGCCGAGCAGGGATTCAGCGGCAACGGCAACGTCGGCATTCACTCGGAGAGCATCTTCACCCTTGGCTGCATGGTGAACCGTCAGGACGACTCCAAGTCAGGCAGCGGGACGCAGTTCGAGTACGACAATGCTGCTGGCCGGACGAAGATCGACCTCTTTTACGGCCGGCCGGCCGCTGCGCATGCCGTAGGCGGCATCTCGACGAAGGGCTCCTGCAGCTCGGACGCGGTGCACACCTCGGCGAGTCCGTGCAACGACGTCTTCCCCTTCGACCAAAGCGGCGCCGGTGGGCCCGTTGCCTCCGGCTCGACCTGCGCGACGAGGTACCCGGGCGCTATTGGCAGTCCACCGACATCTCGCTTCACGGCGCAGGACATGCAGGACATCGGTTACCGACCGCGAGGGCTTTCCGACTCGGAGTACAGCGCTCTCAAGACGCAGGCTCAGGGTCAAGGCACCTACAACCTCGCCCCCGGAAGCATCAGCGCCGCACTCAGTGCGCAGGTCGCTGCGGGCATTGCGTCACCGGTCCTCTACTGGGACAACGGGTCCGTGTCGCTTAAAGCGAGTGACTTCCCCGCCTCGTTCCTACGCAATCTGAACAACACGGCCAACTGTGCGCAGAACAGTGTGACCATCATCGTTACCGGTCAGTCCAACAACCTCTTCTACCAAGCTGGCAATACCCAGCCGTACCTCGTTGCTGCCATCTTCGTCCCTGACGGCACTCTCACCGGCCAGGGTGGCCGCAACACGATCGGGACCGTCTACGCGAAGACCGTGGACCTCGGTGGCAACGTGGACTTCCACCTGGACTCCTGCTTTGCCAACAACCCGCCCGGTGGAGTGCTCGACGTCGAGGTCACCGGCTTCCGCGAGGACGACAGCACCGACGTCAACTGAGGCAGACTGCCGCCTGTGCTGATCGTCTACGCGTTCGTCGTCCTGTTCGGGCTGGTGATTGGCTCGTTCCTCAACGTGGTCGTTCACCGCGTGCCGGCAGGCCTGTCCGTGGTCCGGCCGGCGTCGCGGTGCCCTGGCTGCGAGACACCGATTCGGGAGCGCGACAACATCCCGGTGCTCGGGTGGTTGCTG
>JANPHZ010000244.1:0-7675 GCA_031424715.1 Frankiaceae bacterium | reverse complement strand
GGTCGGCGTGCGGCTGAACTTCAGGTGCGAGCGCGACGGCGTGGGACCGCGCTGGTCCTGGTAGCGCGAGCCGTAGATCGACGAGCCGTAGGGGTGCTCGGCCGGCGAGGACAGCTGGAACACGCAGATCTGGCCGATCTTCATGCCGGGGTAGAGCTTGATCGGCAGGTTGGCAAGGTTGCTCAGCTCGAGCGTCACGTGCCCGCTGAAACCGGGGTCGATAAATCCGGCCGTTGAGTGCGTGACCAGGCCTAAACGGCCCAAACTGGACTTCCCCTCCAGCCTGGAAGCCAGGGTGTCGGCGAGGGAGATGACCTCGTACGTCGACCCGAGCACGAACTCACCCGGGTGCAGGATGAACGGCTCGTCGCCGGTCGGCTCGACCAGCTCGGTGAGGTCGTCCTGCTCCACCGCCGGGTCGATGTGGGTGTAGCGGTGGTTGGCGAACACCCGGAAGTAGCGGTCCAGCCGCACATCGATGCTCGAGGGCTGCACCATCGCCTCGTCGTACGGCGTGAGCCCGAGCGCCCCGGACGCGATCGCGGCCTTGAGGTCGGTGTCCGAGAGCAGCATCCCGGCACCCTATCGAGGTCGCCGACCCGACCACAGGAGGCGCCGTGCTCGCATCACCCTGACGGGTGACCTCCCCGTGGGCGACCCTGCCGACGCCATCACGGTGAGGCAGGTTCTGCAGTCGCTGACGGGCCTCAACGCCCGGTCGCTCGAGGCTGCCTTGGACGCGGGTCTGCTCACGCCGGTCTTCCAGCCGGTGGTCCGGCTCTCGACCGGTCAGGTCGTCGCGGTCGAGGCCCTGGCCCGGCTGGCCGACCCCGTCGACGGCCGCCTCCGCCCGCCTGCGGAGTTCATCACGGTCGCCGAGGAGTCCGGGCTAGTCCGGCGTATCGACCAGCTCATGCTGGAGTTATCCGCTCCGGTGGTCGTCCGCTGCCGCGAGCTCCTCGCCGGCGATCCATTCAGCCTCGGCGTCAACCTCTCGGCAGCCAGCCTCACCGAGGACCTCCCGGACGTCGTCGCAGACCTCTGCGCACGAGCCGGCCTGCCGGCCAACGCACTCATCCTCGAGCTCACCGAGACCTCACTGTCGACCCCGGGGCGGGGCCATGGCGCAGTCCTACAAGCCCTGCACGACTGGGGCTGCAACGTCACGATGGACGACTTCGGCACCGGGTTCTCCTCACTGAGCCACCTGGCCCGCTTCCCCGTCGACGGCCTCAAGATCGACCGCTCCTTCACCGCCCTGATCGGCACGACCGGACGGGGCAGCGAGGTCGCTGCCGCCCTGGTCGGTCTGGGCAAGGCCCTGGGCGCGCACGTCGTCGCCGAGGGCATCGAGACCCGCACCCAGCTCCAGGCCCTGCGCGCCGCCGGCTGCCCCTTCGGCCAGGGCTACCTGTTCGCCCGCCCCCTCACCACCGCCGCGCTGTTCGAGCAGCTGGAGCGCGGCCACCACCTGATCCCGCTCCCCCGCCCGAGGCCTGCATGAACACCGACCGCGACGAGCTCGTACGACGGGCGCTGGTCATGCGCCGCGTCCGTGCTGTCCTTGCCCTGCTGATCCCCGTCGAGCTCTTTCTCTACGTCGCCCCGCCGGGAGTCACCAACCGGTTGAACCCCGCGCTGGCGTCCGTGCTGCTGGTGTCGCTCCTGCTGGCCGTGACCGCCCTGTCCGCCGCCGTCCACCGGCGGGTCACCGACCGGGCGCTGCTGCAGCGGTTTGCCTGGGCCGAGCTCGCGGCCGACAACCTCGTCGCCCTGGCCGTGCTGCAGATGCTGTCCTTCGACCAGTACTCCGCCAACTGGACCATCCTGGTCATCGTTGCCCTGGAGGGCGCGTTCCGCGGCGGCCTGCGCGGGGCGATCGGCGCGTGGGCCATCAGCGGCAGTCTCTACGTCGGCATCCAGGTCCTCGCGGCCGCGCGCTTCCCTGACACCGCCCCGCTCGACGTCGGCTCCATCCTGTTCCGGGCGCTGGTGACCGGCTCCGTCGCGTTCGTGGCCGGGCAGCTCTCCTCGCAGCTGCAGGAGGCCGTCGAGCGGCACCGCGCCAGCGAGGCCGCCCTCGCCGAGCAGTACGCCGACCTGCAGCTCATCGGTCGGGTCAGCCGCGCCATCGCCGCCGGTCCCGAGGCCCGAGAGGAGGTCTGCCGAGCCGTGGCCGAGCTCAGCGGCGCCGACGTCGTCATGCTCTACGAGCCGCACGGTGACCTGCTGCGCTGCACCGCCGCCACCGGCGCCGAGACCGCCCACCTGCCGACCCTGGCCCTGACCGACCTCACGAGCGGTACGGCGCGCGCCTTCCGCACCAACGAGCTCCGGCTCATCCCCGAGGCAGAGCTCCCGGCGGCCTTTGCGCGGGGCCGGCACCGCCTGGGCACGCCGGCGTCGGCGGCCTTCGTCCCCGTCGTCGGTGCCGACGGACCCATCGGCGCCCTCACCCTCACCTTCGGCGAGCACCTCGACGAGCTGCCCCGTCGCGTCATCGCCGCCCTCGCGGTCCTCGCCGAGGAAGCGGCGGTCGCCATCACGCGCGCCGATTTCACCGCCCAGCTCGCCGACCAGGCGCGGCGCGATCCGCTCACCGGGCTGGTCAACCGGCGCGGCATGGAGGAGTCGATCGAAGCCGAGATGGGCCGGACCCGTCGCAACCGTGTGCCGATGACCCTGCTCATGCTCGACCTCGACGGGCTGAAGGTCTTCAACGACACCTACGGCCACGAGGCCGGCGACCGCCTTATCACCGCCGCGGGTGCTGCCTGGTCCGCGCGACTACGCCCCACGGATGTGCTTGCCCGCTACGGCGGCGACGAGTTCGTCGCGCTGCTCCCCGGCTGCGACGAGCAGCTCGCCACCCGGGTCGCGGAGGCCCTGATCGCGGCGCTGCCGCCCGGCGGTGCCTGCTCGGTCGGGATCGCCGAGTGGGACCGCTTCGAGGACCTCGACAACCTGCTCAAGCGGGCCGATGCGGCGCTCTACGCGGGCAAGCGCACCGGCGGCAACCGGGCCGTGCGGGCCGTCGCCAACACCCGGGCACCCTCCGTCGTACCGACGCCCCGATCGGTCGACCTCAGCAGCCCGCGGGCTGGCTAGGCCCGCTCGGGCGTTGCCGGCGCCGCCGTACGGTCGGCCGCGGGCACGAGGTGGGCGCGCGCGACCGTGCCCGCGGGCGTCGAATGCAGGTGCAGGTCGGCGACGAGCTCCTGCACGATGGCCAGCCCCCGGCCGCCCTCGGCATCGTCGGCGGCGCGCTGGCGCGGGGTCAGGTCGAAGCCCGGGCCGTCGTCACGCACCTCCAGCAGGACCCCGTCCGCGCCGACGGTCACCTCCACCTCGATCGAGGTGCGGGCGTGCTCGACGGCGTTGGCGAGCAGCTCGCCAAGGGCGAGCGCGATGTCGTCGACCTCGACGCCCCGCTCCCGCAGCCAGGCGGTCGCGTCCCGCCGGGTCTGCGCGGCCTCGTGCGGGGCGGGGTCGACCCGCCAACTGCGTGCCTCCCCGCCGCTGTGCACCGGGCTGCGGCGCAGCACCAGGGCGAGCGTGTCGTCGCGCCGCTCGGCGCCCGCGAGGACCTGACCGACGAGAGCGTCCGCGAGGTTGGGCGCGGCCAGCGCCCGCAGGTCGCGGGCCGAGGCCTCGAGCTCCTCCAGGCCTTGGACGACGTCCTTGCGGGCCTCGATGAGGCCGTCGGTGTAGAGCACCAGGCTGTCCCCGGGCTCGAGCACGGCCTCGGCGGCGGCGTCGGTGCCGGCACCGGGCCAGCCGATGGCGCACCCCTGCGCGGTCAGCTGGCGCACCTCGCCCTGTGCCGACACGACGAGTGCCGGCGGGTGTCCGCCCGACACGACTCGGACCACGCCCGTCGTCGGGTCGTAGAGCGCGAGGACCACGGTCGCCACGAGGTCGGGGTCCTGCCGGCCGAGCAGCACGTCGGCCCGACCCACCACCTGTTCGAGCGGCGTCTGGTCGAGGACGACGGTGCGCAGGGTGTGCATGACGGTGACGGCCGCTTGTGTGGCGGCGACACCGTGGCCGAGGACGTCGACGACCGCCAGGTAGAGCTCGCCCGAGGGAAGCAGCTGACAGTCGTAGAGGTCCCCGCCGGTCGGTGAGGTCGGATCGGAGGCGACGTAGGCGACGCCGAGCTCGTTGCCCCCTACCGAGGGCTTGGCCGGCATGACGGCCTGCTGCAGGTGTTCGACGACGAGCCGTTGGGCGGCCTCGGCCTCGACGAGCCGGTGGAAGTCCTGGCGCATCCGCTCGAGGTCCTCGACCGGCGTCACGTCGCGCACCACCACGACCAGGGTGCGCTCGTCGTCACTGCGGATCGCGGAGTCGTAGGTGCACAGCGCTCGCCGCTCGCCGCGCACGGTGCTCAACCGCAGCTCCGGTGGCAGGGCGTCGCCGCCGCGCGACCAGCCGGCGAGGTCGACCGGACGTCCGTCGAGCTCGCGCAGCTGCAGCGAGCTCAGCGCCCCAGGCACGCCCGTCACCTGCGCCGCGGTCAACCCGGTGAGCCGCTCCAGCGCGGGGTTCCACGACTCGACGACCCCGTCTGCGGTGAGCGTCAGGATGCCGTCCGACGTCGACTCGACGATCTCGCTCAGCCGGCGCCGGTCCTCGAGCATCCGGCTGAGCAGCGCCCCGCGCTCGAACGTCGCGGCCGTCTCCCGGGCGAGCGCCGCGAGAACCTCGACCTCCCCGCTGGGCAGGCCCTCGAGCCCAGCCCGATCCAGGACAGCCAGGGCCCCGACGACGAGGCCGTCGGTCACCAGAGGCGCGACGAGACCGCTGCGGTGTCCGGCCTGCGTGAGCTGACGGCCGAGCGAGCCACCCTCGGGCGCGAGCCGGGTCACCTCCCGCGGTTCGAGCAGCGCCCGGGCGAAGTCGGTCGCCTCCACCTGGGCGTACGTCGACCCGGTGGACACGTGCACCTGGAGACCCGCCGGGAGGTCCAGAACCAGGACCGCACTGGCCGCGTCGAAGCCGGCAGCCACCTCGGACAGGAACTCCGCCACCGCCTGGTGCGGATCCACCTCTCGGGTCAGGGCCTGCGCCGAGCGGTGCAGCCCCGCCAGGTGCAGCCGGTCCGACCGCGCCACCGCATAGCCGCGGTAGGCCAGGTGCAGCAGCACCAGCGGCACCGGGAAGAGCAGCACGGTCGCGGGAGCGGCGGCGAAAGCGGCGACGTAGAGCAGCCCCAACGCGACGTTGACGGCGAACCCGCCGAGCCACCCCGGCAACACCAGCGGCGCGAGGGCGCGCAGCACCTGCGCGGGCCGCTGGTCGCCGACCACGACCATCACCGCAGTGAACGCAGCGTTGTTGACCGTCCAGATGACCAGCAGTCCGACGGCGACGGCCGCGACATTGCGCCCGGACAGGCCGTCCCCGGCGACCGCGAGCGCCAGCGTCGCGGCCGAGCCCAGTGCTGTGGCGCACGACCACATCGCGATGTTGAAGGCGCTCTTGTCGAGCGGTGTTCGTCGTACGACGGCCGTGGCCAGACCGGCGGCGGCCACGGTGAGGACCGCCCGGGGGCCCGCATAGGCGAACAGCAGCGGCGCCAGCACCGCCTCGACCAGGGTGACCGAGTCGACCTGCCGGCCAGCGCGGAAGCGGACGACGAGCAGCGAGGCGGCGACGACCAGCGGGCCCAGCGCGAGCAGGAGCGCGGGGTCACCGGGCGAAGGCGCGGCGCCGCCGGGCAGCGCGAGGCCGACGACGGCCGCCGTCGCCGCGAGACCGGCGATCAGCGCGGGGACGCCGGCCCGGCGGGCGGCGGTGCGCACGGAGCTCATCTGCGTCAGCGGGCGCTGCCGTAGAGGATCGAGCCGCGGGCCAGGCTGCCCGAGCCGCCGTAGCTCTCCTGCTCGTCGGACCCGCCGTCCCAGTCGGCTCCGGTCCAGTCGTTGCCCGTCCAGTCGTTGCCCGTCCAGTCGTTGCCCGTCCAGTCGTTGCCCGTCCAGTCGTTGCCCGTCCAGTCGTTGCCGAGCCGGCCCGTCGCCCACTGGCTGGCGTACCACGTCGACTCGCTCCACTGCGTCTCGGAGTAGGCCGCGCCGTCAAAGGCCCGGCCCTGCGCGGTCTCGGTGTCGCCCGGCATGTCGCCTGCGCAGACCGGCCCCGGCATCGCGGTGAACGCGGCTAGCGCGCTACGCAGCTGCTGCTGCTCCGAGCACCCGGTGCCGACGACCCGGAGCCCGGCCCGGGTGGCGTCCAGAGAGTTGCCGACGACGCCCTGGTTGCTCACCTGCACCGGTGCCTGTCGTACGTCGACGCGCGTCGCCTCAGCGACGTCGAGCAGCCCGCGCCCGATCGCGTAGGGGTCGGAGAGCGCCACCTTGCGGGAGGTCTCGCGGACGGCGTACTTGACCTGGTCAGGGGTCCAGGTGGGACGGGCCTGGCGGAGCGCGGCCACGGCGCCGGAGACGATCGCTGCCGACATCGAGGTGCCGCTGCCGCGCCGGTAGGTGTCGTCGAGCTTGGTGCCCAGTCGGTCGATCGTGGAGCCGGGGGCGCGCAGGGACACGACGTGGGCGCCGGGCGCGACGACGTCGGGCTTGGCGAGCGCCGCCGAGCCTCGGCTGGCGAAGCGCGGCACCCGGTCATCCGACGTACCCGGCGTCTCCCGGTCGTCAGTGGCCCCGACGGTCAGCACCAGCGGGTCGTCACCCGGCTTGGTGACCGTCCACGCGCCGGCGGTCTTGGGGCGCCCGCTGTTGCCGGAGGCGACGACGACGGCGATGCCTGCCTGCCAGGCCCGCTGCACCGCGCGGTTGAGCGGGTCGATAGCCGGGTCCCGGGTGCTGTTGGTGCCGAGCGAGAGGTTGAGGACCTTGATGCCGTAGCGGTCACCAAAGGACACCACCCACTGGATCGCGGCGAGCACCTTGGTGACGTCGGCGGCGCCGGTCGCGCCGGCGATCTTGATGCTGACGATCTGCGCGCCCGGAGCGGCGCCGCTGAACTGGCCGCCGCTCGCCGAGCCGTCCCCGGCGATGAGCCCGGCCATGAACGTGCCGTGGCCGTAGGTGTCGTCGCAGGTGCTCTCGCCCGAGAAGTTGACGCAGGGCACGACGGTCGCGCTCGACAGGCTGCTGGCGTTGGCGTCGAGGACGGGCACGACCCGTCCGGCGAGGTCGGTGCCGGGCGTGACACCGGTGTCGATGAGGGCGACCCGCACCCCCGTCCCGGTGAAGCCAGCCGAGTGCAGCTTGCTGACGCCGGTCGACTGCAGGAACGCCTGCTTGATGGTGGAGGTGTTGACGGCGTCCGTGCTGCCGCTCGTGCGCACGGCGTCGTCGGCGGTGACTGCCAGGATGCCGCTACTCGAGGCCAGCCAGCCCAGCGCCGACGCGGGGACGCGCGCCGACACCCCGTCGACGATCGGCAGCTCACGGGTGACCGTGCCGCCCGCGGCGCGGACGGCGGCCACCGCAGCGCGGGCATCGCCGTTCGACTGCACGATGACCGCGGCGAGCCGCTCGGGCGCGGGCGCGGTGGGCGTTGCCGGTCGCCGCGCCACGGGTCGCCCGGCCGGCGGGCCCCCGGCCAGCACCAGTGCGCCGGGGCGCACCGACGGCCCCCCTGGGTCCCGCGCGGCGCCGAGCCGCCCGGACGGGGTGGGTCGCCGCCGACGGTTAGGGGTCCGGCGGCC
>JANPHZ010000243.1:0-14343 GCA_031424715.1 Frankiaceae bacterium | reverse complement strand
GGCTCGTCCTCGACGACGGGGTCCACGCGCACGCGCGACACCCGGCGGGTGTCGAGCTGGGTGACGGTGAGCCGATGCCCGTCGACCTCCACCGCCTCACCGACGCGCGGCAGGTGACCGAGTTGCGCCATGACGTAGCCCGCCAGCGTCTCGTAGGGTCCGTCCGGCAGGCGTACGCCGGTCTGCTCCCGCACCTCGTCGAGGTTGAGCAGCCCGTCGGCCTCGACGTCCCCGCCGACGATGCTCAGCGGGTGGTCGTCCTCGGCGTCGTACTCGTCGCGGATGTCCCCGATGACCTCCTCGATGAGGTCCTCCAGGGTCACGATGCCCGCGGTGCCGCCGTACTCGTCGACGACCACAGCGAGGTGATGACCCTCCCGGCGCATCTCCGAGAGCGCCGGCAGCACCTTCTTGGTCCCGGGCAGCAGCTTCACGTCGCGGACGACGTCGCCGACCTTCATGCCACGGGCCTTGGCCAGGGGCACCATCAGGTCGCGGATGTGCAGGAACCCCAGGATGTCGTCCTGCGAGCTGCCCGACACCGGGTAGCGCGAGTGCGGCGACGCGCCGGTGACCTTGATGGCCCGGGTCAGGGTCATGCTGGCCTCGAGGAACGCGACCTCCGTGCGCGGCAGCATCACCTCCCGCAGCTGGCGCTCGCCGGCCGCGAAGACGTCGTCGATGAGCTTGCGCTCGTCCTTGGTCAGCGACTCGTGCGCCGCCACCAGACCGCGCAGCTCGTCCTCGGTGATGGCGTCGCGCTGGTCGCTCGGGTCGACACCGGCCAGGCGCACCGCCAGGTTGGTGCTGCGCGACAGCAGCCAGATGACGGGACGGAACACCGTGGCGAGCCGGTCCAGCGGGCCGGCCCAGATCAGCGCCCACCCCTCGGCACGCTGCAGCGCGATGCGCTTGGGGACGAGCTCGCTGAACACCAGCGAGAGGTAGGTGATCAGGGCGAGCAGCAGGATGAACGACAGCGGTTCGGCGACGCCAGTCGACAGACCGAGGTCGACGAGCCGCGGCGACAACCGCTCGGCCAGCGTCGAGGCGCCGAAGGCCGAGGCCGCGAACCCGGCCAGGGTCACCCCGACCTGTACGGCGGCGAGGAAGCGGTTGGGGTCGCTCGCGAGCCGGGCGACCCGCTCTCCGCGCTTACCCTGCGCGGCGAGGTTCTTCAGCTGACCTTCCCGCAAGGACACCAGGGCGATCTCGGTGCCGGCGAAGACGGCCCCCAGGAAGATGAAGAACAGCACCAGTGCGCTGTCGCTGACGAGGCTGCTCACGGCGCGCCCCCTCCCGTGCGGGGAGTGGGGAGCGCCGGACTACTCGGAGGTTCCACGAGGCAAGCGTAGGAGAGCAGGCTCAGAACGCCGCGAGCGCGGCGTTGAAGGTCGGGCTCGGGCGCATCACGGCGTCGGTCTTGGCCCGGTCCACCGCGTAGTAGCCGCCGATGTCGGCCGGCTTGCCCTGGACCGCCAGCAGCTCGTCGGCGATCACCTTCTCCTGGTTGGCCAGCGTCGCTGCGAGCGGCGCGAAGAGCGCGGCTGCCTCCGGGTCCTCGGTCTGCGCCGCGAGGGCCTGGGCCCAGTAGAGCGCGAGGTAGAAGTGACTGCCCCGGTTGTCGATCTGGCCGACCTTGCGAGCCGGGGACCGGTCGTTCTCGAGCACCTGTCCGGTGGCGGTGTCGAGGGTGCGGCCGAGCAACGTCGCCCGGGCGTTGCCGGTCTTCTCACCCAAGAACTCGAGCGAGACCGCCAGCGCGAGGAACTCACCGAGCGAGTCCCAGCGCAGGTAGTCCTCCTTGACCAGCTGCTGCACGTGCTTGGGGGCCGAGCCGCCGGCGCCGGTCTCGAACAGCCCCCCACCGGCCATCAGCGGCACGATCGAGAGCATCTTGGCGCTGGTCCCGAGCTCGAGGATGGGGAACAGGTCGGTGAGGTAGTCGCGCAGCACGTTTCCGGTCACCGAGATGGTGTCCTCACCGCGGCGCGCCCGGTCGAGGGTGTAGCGGGTCGCGGCGGCGACGTCCATGACCTCGATGGTGAGGCCGTCGAGGTCCTCCTCCGCGAGATACGCGCGCACCTTCGCCAGCACCTGCGCATCGTGTGCGCGGGTCTCGTCCAACCAGAACACCGCCGGCGCTCCGGTCGCCCGCGCCCGGCGTACGGCCAGCTGGACCCAGTCGCGGATCGGGGCGTCCTTGGTCTGGCAGGCCCGGAACACGTCACCGGGCGCAACCTCCTGGCGCAGCAGGACAGTGCCGTCGGCGTCGACGACCTCCACCGTGCCCGCGGCCTGGATCTCGAAGGTCTTGTCGTGGCTGCCGTATTCCTCGGCCTTCTGCGCCATCAGGCCGACGTTGGGGGTCGTGCCCATCGTCGTCGGGTCGAAGGCGCCGTGCTCCTTGCAGTGGCGCACGGTCTCGTCGTAGAGCGCGGCGTAGGAGCTGTCGGGGATGACGTACTTGGTGTCCTGCAGCTCGTCGGCGGCGTTCCACATCTGCCCGCTGCTGCGGATCGCGGCCGGCATCGACGCGTCGATGATGACGTCACACGGGACGTGCAGGTTGGTGATCCCGCGCGCTGAGTCGACCTGCGCGAGCGCCGGCCCGTTGTCGTACGTCGCGGTGATGGCCGCCTCGATCTCGGCGCGCGTCGCCGGCTCGAGCTTGCTCAGGTCGGCGAGCACGCCGCCGAGTCCCTGGTTGGGGTCGGCGCCGACCGAGGCGAGCTCGTCGGCGTAGCGCTCGAAGACGTCGGCGAAGTAGGCCCGCACGACGTGGCCGAAGATGATCGGGTCGCTGACCTTCATCATCGTGGCCTTGAGGTGCACCGAGAACAGCACCCCCTGCTCGCGGGCGTCGGCGACCTCGCGCGCGAGGAAGGCCTGCAGGGCTGCCTTGCGCATCACCGCCGCGTCGACGATCTCGCCAGCCTGCACCTGCAGGCCGTCCTTCAGGACGGTAGTGCTGCCGTCGGTGCCGACGTGCTGGATGCGCAGCGTCGAGCCACGGCTGAGGGTCACCGAGGTCTCCGAGTGGCGGAAGTCGCCCTCGGTCATGGTCACGACGTGCGACGCCGTGTCCTTCGACCACGCGCCCATCGAGTGCGGGTGGCTCCTGGCGTAGGCCTTGACCGAGGCGGGGGCTCGCCGGTCGGAGTTGCCCTCGCGCAGCACCGGGTTGACGGCGCTGCCCTTGACCGCGTCGTAGGCCACCCGAGCCTGCTTGTCGGCGTCGCTCTGCGGGTCCTCGGGGTAGTCGGGCAGCGCGTGCCCCTTGTCCTGCAGCTCCTTGATCGCCGCCTTGAGCTGCGGCACCGAGGCGCTGACGTTGGGCAGCTAGATGATGTTGGACTCAGGCGTCTTGGCCAGCTCACCGAGCTCTGCCAGTGCGTCGGGCGCGAGGTCGAAGGCGGCCAGGATCCGGGCCGCCAGGGAGATGTCCCGCGTCTCCACCGCGACCCCGGCCTTGTCGGCGTAGGCCTGCAGGACCGGCAGCAAGGAGTGCGTCGCGAGCGCGGGCGCCTCGTCGGTGTAGGTGTAGATGATCTTCATCGGGTCGGTCATGTCAGAGCAGACCCAGCTCGCGCACGGCGTCGCGCTCCTCGACGAGCTCGGCCACCGAGGCGTCGATCTTGCCGCGGGAGAAGTCGTCGATCTCCAGGCCCTGGACGATCTCCCACTCGCCGCCGGACGAGGTCACCGGGAACGACGAGATGATGCCCTCGGGGACGCCGTAGGACCCGTCGCTCATGATGGCCGCGGAGGTCCAGTCGCCGTCCGCCGTGCCGTTGACCCAGTCGTAGATGTGGTCGATCGCCGCGTTGGCGGCGGAGGCGGCCGAGGAGCTGCCGCGGGCCTCGATGATCGCGGCGCCGCGCTTGGCCACCGTCGGGATGAACGTGCCCTCGAGCCAGCCGCGGTCACCGACGACCTGTTCGGCCGGGCTCCCGCCGATCGTGGCCTTGCTCCAGTCGGGATACTGCGTCGCGGAGTGGTTGCCCCAGATGGTCAGGTGCTTGATCTCCTTGACGGACTGCCCCGTCTTGGCGGCCAGCTGCGACAGCGCGCGGTTGTGGTCGAGCCGCGTCATGGCCGTGAAGCGGCTGCCGGGCACGTCGGGGGCGTGGCTCGCCGCGATGAGGGCGTTGGTGTTGGCCGGGTTGCCCACGACCAGGACGCGTACGTCGTCGGCGGCACCGGCGTTGATCGCCTCGCCCTGGGGCTTGAAGATGCCGCCGTTGGCGCTGAGCAGGTCACCGCGCTCCATGCCGGCGGTCCGGGGCCGGGCGCCGACCAGCAGCGCCACGTTGACGCCGTCGAAGGCCGCCTTGGCGTCGGCGGTGATGTCGATGCCGGTCAGCAGCGGGAACGCGCAGTCGTCGAGCTCCATCGCGGTGCCCTCGGCCGCCTTGAGCGCCGGCTCGATCTCGAGCAGCCGCAGACGCACGGGGACGTCGGGTCCGAGCAGCTGTCCGGAGGCGACGCGGAAGAGCAGCGCGTAGCCGATCTGGCCGGCTGCGCCGGTGACGGTGACGTTGACGTTGACGGGGGCCGTACGTGCCATGAGGGGGTGCTCCGCAGGGTTGGCTGGGGTGAGGTCTCGATCGTCGAGCCTACGAGAGGGGCCCAGCCCCGAGTGCGGGGGCCGACCCTCAGGGGCGCGGGCCTCAGGCGCGCGGGATCGTGTTGGCCAGGGCGACCAGCGCGAACCCGAGCACGAGCAGCACCGTGGCGTCGGTCACCCGCCCGCGCACGACGAGGTGTCCGGCCTGGCGCTCGCGCAGGGTGAGGCGCAGTCCCGCGGCCAGCAGCAGGCCGCCGCCGATGACGAACGCGCCGAGCTGCCAGTCGGCCAGGGCAGCAAGCAGCAGACCCGCGGCGACCACGGCGAGGACGGACACCGTCGGCAACTCGCGCACGCCGCGACCCTACGCCGCCGTACTCACCCCACCCCTCGCGCGCCCCGGCCCGGGTTGGGTGTGACGGGCGGGTCAGCGGGGCAGGACAGGAGGGTCAGGTTGTCCTCACTGTTGGGAGCCATCGTGGATCAGCCGCACCTGCGGGTCGAAGCGACCGGTGACGTCTTCGCCCTCGAGGGCGAGCTGCTCACGGTCGGCCGGGGCGGCGGCGTCGACATCGCGCTGCGCGACCCGTCCGTGTCGCGGCTGCACGCCGAGATCATCCGGCGGGGCTCCTACCTCTACGTCTCCGACCTGGGGCTGTCGGCCAACGGCACCCGCGTCAACGGGCGTCCCATCGGGCGCCGGGTGCTGACCGACGGCGACGTTCTCGCCTTTGGGGCTGCGCGGACCAAGATCGGTGGCATGGGCAGCCACATCGAGCCCGACGACACCGTCGAGCTGCGCCAGGTGGCCTCGCCCGACCTGACCCGCCGCGAGGCGGAGGTGCTCGCCGTCCTGTGCCGACCGGCCCTGGTGCAGGACGCGTTCGTCGCGCCGGCCACAGCCAAGGAGATCGCGACCGAGCTCTTCGTCACCGAGGCTGCGGTGAAGCAGCACCTGCTCCGGCTCTACGCGAAGTTCCGGATCGAGGAGGGCGTCAACCGCCGGGTCCGCCTGGCCAACGAGGTCATCGCCGCCGGCCTGGTCCGTCCCCACCCGGGGACGCCGCTGGAGGAGGCGCTCAGCCAGCGCTGAGCAGTCGCCGCTCGGCGGCCTCAACGCAGTTCTTGAACAGCATCGCCACCGTCGTCGGACCCACGCCGCCGACCCGCGGGGTGATCGCCCCGGCGACGTCGTTGCACGCCTCGTCGACGTCGGGCAGCAGCTTCTTGCCCTCGTAGCGCACACCCGCGCCGATGACCGTGCAGCCCGGAGTCAGGTGCTCGGGCTGCAGGATGCCTGGTACGCCGACCGCGGCCACGACGATCTCCGCGCGCCGGGTGTAGTCGGCCCAGTTGGGCACGCCGGTGTGCACGACGGTCACAGCGGCGTTGGCCGTCGGGCGCTTCTGGCTCAGCAAGATCGACAACGGCCGTCCGATCGTCGTACCGCGCCCGAGGATGCAGACCTCGCGACCGGACACCGGGATCTCGTAGTGCGCGAGCAGCGCCTCGATGCCGGCGGGCGTGCACGGGGGCGGGCAGTCGATGGACAGGGCGAGTCGACCGAGGTTGGTCGGGTGCATCCCGTCGTTGTCCTTGTCGGGGTCCATCTCACTGAGCGCCGCGTCGTAGTCGACCTGCGGCGGCGTGGGGTACTGGAAGATCATCGCCGAGACGGCCGGGTCGGCGTTGAACTCCCTGATGACCGCGATGACGTCGGCGGTGGTGGCCGTCTGCGGCAGGTGGGCGTGCGGGCTGTTGAGCCCCAGCTCCTGAGCCTTCTCCATCTTCATGCCGACGTAGCGGGCGCTGGGCCCGTCGTCGCCGACGAGGATGGTCCCCAGGCCGGGGGTGTGGCCCGCCGCCTTGAGACGGGCGATGCGAGGGGCCAGGTCGGCAAAGACCGCCTCCGCGACAGGGGCTCCGGGCAGCAGGCGGGCGGTCACGCCGGTCAGCCTAGGGCTCGACGATGGCTCCCCGTGCGCGGGCGAGCAGGGCGGCTTGCGCCAGGTCGATGCGCACACCGGTCCAGTCGACGAGGTCGACCTGGCAGCCATCGAGGATCGCGCCGCGCAGGTCCGCACCCCGCAGCACCACTCCCCGCAGGCGCGCGTGCGAGAGGTCAGCTCCGGCGAGGGACCCGCCGGTCAGGTCGGCGTCGGACAGGTCGGCCTCGGCCAGGCGCAGCCCGGCGAGCGAGACGCCCCGCAGGTCGGCCTGGCGGAGCGAGACGTAGGACCAGTCGCCGCCCTCGACCGTCAGCGGGCGAAGGTCGCAGCGGGTGAACGTCGACCCGGTGAGCTTGCAGCCCGCCCACGTGGAGAAGGCGAGCCGGGACCGCTCGAAGCGGCAGGACAGGAACGCGCAGTCGGTGAAGGTGCTCGAGCTGAGATCGGCTCCGGTGAGGTCGCCCTGCTCGACGACCTCGCCGCGCAGCTCGAGCTCGGACAGGTCGGCCCGCCGCAGGTCTCCCGCGAGCGGACCGTCGGCCGGCACGAGCGTCAGTGGGCGAAGTGGCGGGTGCCGGTGAAGTACATCGTCACGCCAGCCGCTTGGCAGGCGGCGATGGTTTCCTCGTCCCGCACCGACCCCCCCGGCTGGACGATGGCACTGACCCCCGCATCGAGCAGCACCTGCGGTCCGTCGGGGAAGGGGAAGAAGGCGTCGGACGCGGCCACCGACCCCTGCGCGCGCTCACCGGCCCGGGCTACGGCGAGCTTGCACGAGTCGACCCGGTTGACCTGGCCCATGCCGACTCCGACGGTGGCGCCGTCCTTGGCCAGCAGGATCGCGTTGGACTTGGCGGCGCGCACCGCCCGCCAGGCGAAGGCGAGGTCGGCTAGGTCGGCCAGCGGCTCGCCTGCGGCGAGCGTCCAGGTCGCGGGGTCGTCACCGTCGGCCTGCAGCCGGTCGGCGACCTGCAGCAGCACCCCGCCCGACACCGGCCGCAGCTCGACGGCCTCGCGCCCGCCCGCAGCCACGGTCAGCAGCCGGATCGAGGGCTTCTTGCTCAGCAACTCGACGGCACCGTCGTCGTAACCGGGCGCGAGCACCACCTCGGTGAAGATCTCGCTGACGGTCTCGGCCATCGCGAGCGACACGGGCACGTTGGTGGCGATGACGCCGCCGAACGCCGACACCGGGTCGCACTCGTGGGCGCGGCGGTGGGCCGTCGCGACATCGGGGCCGACCGCGATGCCGCAGGGGTTGGCGTGCTTGATGATCGCCACCGTCGGCTGGTCGCCGTGGTCGTGCGCCGCCCGCCAGGCCGCGTCACCGTCGACGTAGTTGTTGTAGGACATCTCCTTGCCGTGCAGCTGCTCTGCATCCGCGAGCCCACCGCGGCCGTTGCGGTAGAGCGCGGCCTGCTGGTGCGGGTTCTCGCCGTAGCGCAGGACGGCCGAGCGCTCCCACGTCGCGCCCGCCCAGGCCGGGAAGCCGTCGACGCTGTCGGTCGTGTCGTAGGCGTTGGCGAACCACGAGGCCACGGCGACGTCGTACGACGCGGTGTGCTGGAAGGCAAGGCCAGCCAGGCGCCGGCGCTGGGCGAGGCTGAAGCCGCCCGACTTCACGGCGCCGAGGACCTCGGAGTAGGACGAGGGGTCGACGACCACCGCCACCGAGGGGTGGTTCTTGGCTGCGGCGCGGACCATCGTCGGGCCGCCGATGTCGATCTGCTCGACGCACTCATCGGGCGCCGCGCCGGACGCGACGGTATCGGTGAACGGGTAGAGGTTGACCACGACGAGGTCGAACGCCGCGACGCCGAGGTCGGCGAGCTGCTGCACGTGGTCGGGCAGGCGACGGTCCGCGAGGATGCCCGCGTGCACCTTGGGGTGCAGGGTCTTCACCCGCCCGTCGAGGCACTCCGGGAAGCCGGTGAGCTCCTCGACCGGCGTCACCGTCACGCCCGCCTCGCGCAGCGTGGCGGCCGTCGATCCGGTCGACACGATCTCGACCCCGGCCTCGGCCAGCCCCCGGCCGAGGTCGACCAGCCCGGTCTTGTCGTAGACGCTGACGAGCGCACGCTGTACGGCGATCTGGTTCATGGGAGTACGACGGTCCTTCCCTGGACGGTCCACCCGTTGCGGGCGAGCCGGCCGACGGTGTCGACGTAGAGCCGGTGCTCCACGTCCTTGATGCGGCGGTGCAGGGTGTCCTCGGTGTCGCCGGGCAGGACGGCAACAGCCTCCTGCGCGATGACCGGACCGGTGTCGACGCCTTCGTCGACGAAGTGCACCGTCGTGCCGGTGACCTTGACGCCGTAGGCCAGGGCCTCGGGGACGGCGTGGGCGCCGGGGAAGGCCGGCAGCAGCGCCGGGTGGGTGTTGACGATGCGGCCGCCGAAGCGCTCGACGACGACCGGGCCGAGCACCTTCATGAAGCCGGCGCAGACCACCAGGTCGGGCTCCCAGCGGGCCAGCTCGTCCGCGAAGGCAGCGTCCCAGGCAGCGCGGTCGTCGTAGTCGCCCACCCGCAGCACGAAGGTCGGCCGGTCGGCCGCCCGCTCCAGGGCGCGGGTGCCGGCCCGGTCCGCCCCCACCGCCACGATCTCGGCGCCGTATGCCGGATCCTCGGTCGCGTCGAGCAGCGCTTGCAGGACGGTTCCCTCCCCCGACGCGAGGACGACCAGCCGGGCAGGCACGCGGCGACTCTAGACGCGACCTGGTTGGCGAGTGGGTCCGGGCGGGGCAGGATGCACCCACCGCCCCGGCGCTTCGCGCCGAGGCCACGACGAGGAGAACCCGTGACCACACCGCAGGACCCGTTCGCC
Organism: Frankiaceae bacterium; assembly: GCA_031424715.1. Lineage (GTDB taxonomy): Bacteria > Actinomycetota > Actinomycetes > Mycobacteriales > SCTD01 > RYN-124. The sequence continues at coordinate 4,999 of JANPHZ010000243.1, read as the reverse complement.
GCCCCCGACCCGCAGCAGCCGGCCACTCCGACGTACGGCGAGCCGGCGAGCGCCGGCTCCTACGGCTACACGAGCCCGACGCCCTACGGCCAGGCGCCCGCAGCGGGCTGGCAGGGACCTGCCCTGGCCACCTGGGGCACCCGCGTGGGCGGTTACCTCATCGACTTCGTCATCTCGCTCGCGGTCCAGCTGGTCGTCGGGTTCGTCAACGAGGGTCTCGGGCAGGTCGCCGGCTTGGGGGTGTTCTTCTACTTCTGCTACCTCACCGGGACGACGGGGCAGACGCCGGGCCGCAAGGCGGTCGGCATCAAGGTGCTGCGTGAGGCCGACGGCCAGCCCATCGGCGTCGGCGCTGGCATCGGCCGGGGCTTCCTGCACATCCTCGACGCGCTGCCGCTGGGGCTCGGCTTCCTGTGGCCGATCTGGGACGCCAAGAAGCAGACCTTCGCCGACAAGATCATCAAGTCGGTGGTCGTCAAGCTCTAGCGGCGGCGCACCCCGAGGATCGCCGTCGCGGCTGCCGCGACGGCGACCTCCGCGGCCAGCACCAGACCGATCAGCCAGGGCCGCGGTCCGACGTCGGTCAGCCGGCCGCCCCCTAGTGGGCCGCCGCTCGCCCAGCACGCGAGCGCCAGGAGTGCCCCGGCACACGGACCGGTCAGTGCTGCCTCCCGGGCCGCCTGCAGCCAGGTGGTCGTGGGCAGGGCTCGGGCGACGAGCGCCCCGGCGAGCGCGCCCGCGCCGAGCGGCACGCCCAGCGCGATCAGGCCGACCCAGACGGGCACCGGCCCGGGGAGCGCTGCCAGCAGGGGAACGGCCGGAACCGCGCCGAGGCTGTGTCCGAACGGTCCGACGACGGTGCCCACCCCGACGGCAAACCCGGGACCGGCCAGCCAGGCAGCACCCCAGATCGCCGCGTTGGGCACGAGCGTCAAGCCCAGCAGCAGCAGGGCCAGGCCACCGGTGAGCCCCGGCGACGTGGCCGCTGCAAGGTCCTGGGCCCGGCCGAGGTGCAGGGCAAGGGAGCCGCCCGCGAGCAGCGCACCCGTGCCGAGAACCACGCCGAGGGCGGCCGCCGAGGAGACCAGCAGCCGACGAGCGCGTGCGGGAAGCGCCGGCAGCACCGCGGGCCACAGCCGCGCCGCGCGCAGGATCCCGGCCAGCCCGCCGAGGCCGCCGACCACGGCGCCGCCGAGCAGCGCCTGCCACGACACCGGCTGGACGGCATCGGTCCGTGACAGCCCGGACACCACCGCGGTCAGGACGCCGTAGGGCACTGCCAGGGCAGCGGCCAGGCGGAGCGCGTCGGGCAGCCGGGCGACCCGGCACTCCCGCGCGCTGTGCCCGCCGGCCCGCAGCAGCAGGAGCAGCGGGAGGGCGAGCAGGCCGAGCGGGACCAGCCCGACGCTGCCGCCCGGGACGCGCAGCCCGACGCCGTGCGCCACCAGCCAGACCTGCCCTGCTGCGCGCAGGGCCTCGGCGGCGCTCGCGCCGGAGCGGGCGTCGGCCGCCCAGACCAGCAGCACCGGAAGCATGACGGCGACCAGTCCCGCGCCGACCGCCCAGGTCGATGCGGTGACGCCCGCCTGCACAGCACTGCGGGCCGGAGCGGGCGGCGTCGGCCCGCGGCGCGGGGTCCGGGTCAGAGTCTCGGTCATGGCGCCCCGAGTGTTACCCCCGTCCCGCAGCAGCAGGTGACGGCTCGCCGCGAGGCAGGCAATCTGATCCAGCGAGGCCTCTGCGAGAGCCTGGCCGCGATGGACGACAGTGCAGGCGTACGACATACCGGCAGCGTGGGTTCGTCAGCTCGCCTGCCGACTCGCCCGAGGAGCCTCCAGTGTCTGACCACGTGGACGACCCGCGCCGCGACCTGAACCAACTGCCCCTGCCCCCGTTCGCGTCGGCCGACCTCGTACGCCAGCGCGGCCAGCAGCGACGGCTCCGGACCAGGCTGGCCGGTGCCGCAGGCGCTGTCGTGCTCCTGGTGGGCGCCGGAGTGACCGCCGCTGCGGTGACCGATCGGCGTGGTGGCGGTGCGCTCGACTATGCCCCGCAGCCCAGCCCGACGAAGTCCTCCCAACCTGCGACCCCGAGCCCGTGCGAGCCCAGCCAGCCGTGCCCGGTCGGTACGCCGGAGTTCGTGATCGCGGCCCACCTGCTGCTGCAGCCCGCAGACGCAGAGCGGCTCAGCGGCGGGTCGTGGACGAGCTCCGTGCAGTACGACGAGCCGTCGCCCCGGCTGCGGATCTGCGCGGACGGGGCGATGCCCGCGGACGCGGGCACTAGTGGGGTCATGCGGCGAACCGCGGACGGCGCCTCAGTCATCAGCCAGGTCGTCGGGTGGAACACCCGCCCGGGCGCGGACGCCCTCGCCGCCCTGCGCGCGGACGTCGCCCGCTGCCCGTCACGCCAGGCTGACACCGGCTCTGCAGAGGCAGCCGTCGAGCACGAGCTGCTTCGATCACCCAAGCCCTACGCCGTGGCCCTCAGGGAGACCTCACGCGACTGCTCCACGTGCCCGCCGCTGGTACGCCTCTGGGTCGCCGTCGAGTACGACAATTACGTGAGCTACACAGCGTTTCCCGCGTCCGAGTCCGACTCCTTGGCCGCGTGGACGCTGGCTGCGCACGACCGGATCGCCTGCTCCGGCAGGCTCGGCTGCCCGAACGAGACGCCGTACGACGACCTGGAGCCCTCGGAGGGACCGCTCGAGCGCAGCAGTTCGGTGCGACTGAACGGCATGGGGCCGATCGTCATCGGCATGACGCTCGGGGAGGCGCAGGCCGCGGCGGGGCAACCCTTCACCGCCTTCGTCGACGACCTGCAGAACGGCTGCGGCTTCGTCACGCCCAGCACGAAGCGGCCGAACGTCAGCTTCATGATCGTCGACGGACGGGTCGTCCGGGTCGACGTCGGGTCAGGAGCAGTGCGCACCGACCGTGCGTTGGGGGTCGGCTCTACCGAGGCGCAGGTTCATGCGGCGTACGGGATACGGGTCGAGGTCCTGCCGCACCCCGACGCCGAAGGCAACTACCTGCGCATCGCGTCCGCCGACGGCCGGTATGTGCTGGTCTTCGAGACCGACGGCGCCGAGGTCACGTCCTACCGGACGGGCACGGTGGCGGCCGCCGCGCTCAACGAAGGGTGCGCCTGACCTTGGCTCAACCCACCAGGTGGGCTGCGCAGATCTCGCCGCGCCGGTCAGCCCAGGGACTTCATGATCTCGCGCATGAGCTCGGCCGTCGCCGACGGCGTCTTGCCGACCTTCACGCCCGCCGCCTCGAGGGCCTCCTGCTTGGCCGCAGCCGTGCCGGACGAGCCGGACACGATCGCGCCGGCGTGGCCCATCGTCTTGCCCTCGGGCGCGGTGAAGCCCGCGACGTAGCCGACGACCGGCTTGGTCACCTTGGCCTTGATGTAGTCGGCCGCGCGCTCCTCGGCGTCGCCGCCGATCTCGCCGATCATCACGATCGCGACGGTCTCGGGGTCGGCCTCGAAGGCCTCGAGGCAGTCGATGTGCGTCGTACCGATGACCGGGTCGCCACCGATGCCGACGGCGGTGGTGAAGCCGTACTCGCGCAGCTCGTACATCATCTGGTAGGTCAGCGTGCCGCTCTTGCTGACCAGGCCGATCTTGCCGGGGGTCGGCGCGATGGTGGCAGGGATGATGCCGGCGTTGGACGCGCCGGGGCTGATCAGGCCGGGGCAGTTGGGGCCGATGATCCGGGTCTTGCGACCGGCGTCGACGTTGTACTGCCAGAACCACGCGGAGTCCTGCACCGGGATGCCCTCGGTGATGACGACCGCGAGCCCGATGCCGGCGTCGATCGCCTCGACGACCGCGCCCTTGGCAAACGCCGGCGGCACGAAGATGACGGTGACGTCAGCGCCGGTCGCCTCCATGGCCTCAGCAACGGTTGCGTAGACGGGGATGCCGTCCACGTCGCTGCCGGCCTTCTTGGGGTTGACGCCACCGACGACATTGGTGCCCGAGGCGACCATCCGGCGGGTGTGCTTGGTGCCCTCGGAGCCGGTGATGCCCTGGACGATGACCTTGGAGTCCTTGGTCAGGAAGATGGCCATGTCAGGAAGCCTTTCCGGCGAGCTCGGCGGCCTTGTCGGCCGCGCCGTCCATGGTGTCGACGACCGTGACCAGCGGGTGCGCCGCCTCGGTCAGGATGCGGTGGCCCTCCTCGACGTTGTTGCCGTCGAGCCGTACGACGAGGGGCTTGGTCGCGTGGTCGCCGAGCATCTCGAGCGCCTGCACGATGCCGGTCGCGACCGCGTCGCAGGAGGTGATCCCGCCGAAGACGTTGACGAACACCGACCGGACGTCCTTGTCGGACAGGATGATCTCGAGGCCGTCAGCCATGACCTGCGCCGAGGCGCCACCGCCGATGTCGAGGAAGTTGGCGGGCTTCACGCCGCCGTGCCTCTCCCCGGCGTAGGCCACCACGTCGAGGGTGCTCATGACCAGCCCCGCGCCGTTGCCGATGATGCCGACCTGGCCGTCGAGCTTGACGTAGTTGAGGTCCTTCGCCTTGGCGCGGCCCTCGAGGTCGTCGTCGGCCACCGCGTCGGCGTAGGTCGTGAAGACGTCCTGGTGGCGGAACTCGGCGTTGCCGTCGAGCGTGACCTTGCCGTCGAGAGCGAGGATCTGGCCGTCGGGGGTGCGCACGAGCGGGTTGACCTCGACCAGCGTGGCCTCCTCCTCGACGAACACCTCCCACAGCTGCTGCAGGACGGTGATGACCTGGTCGCGCACGTCGGCCGGGAAGCCGGCCGCGTCAGCGATCTCGGCGGCCTTGGCCGCGTCGACGCCCACGACCGCGTCGACCGGGACCTTCGCGAGCGCTTCGGGGCGCTCGACCGCGAGCTCCTCGATCTCCATGCCGCCCTCGATCGACGCCATCGCGAGGTAGGTGCGGTTGGCCCGGTCGAGCAGGAAGGAGACGTAGTACTCCTTGTCGATGTCCGAGGCCTCGGTGACGAGGACCTT
>JANPHZ010000242.1:0-9572 GCA_031424715.1 Frankiaceae bacterium | reverse complement strand
GGGCAACCAGTACGGCGGGGTCAGCGACTTCAGCTATGCCGTCTACTTCGTCGTCGTCTTCGTGTGGGTGGGGATCGGCCAGCCCCCGCGTACGGCGTACTGGCTCGTCCCCTTCGCCGTGGCGGCGTACGTGCTGCCCTTCCTCGACGACTCGCCGGCCAAGACCAACGCGGTCGCGTCGGTGACGGTGGCGATCCCGGTGTGCGTGCTGGTCGCCGAGGTGCTCGCCGCGCAGGTGCGGCGCCTCGACCGCAGCCGGGAGCAGCTGCGCGACCGGCTCGAGGTGCTCGAGCGGCTGGCGTCGGCGAGCGGCGAGCTGGGCCGCGACCTCGACGGCTCCGCGGTGGCCCAGCGCCTGGCCGAGGCGGGGGTCGTGGTCCTGGGCGGGACCGGCGCGCTGTTTGCTGAGGTTGAGGGTTCCGACGCCGTCGTACGCGCCGTGCACGGACTCGACGGTGAGTGGCTCGGCCGGCGGCTGCCGCTGGCCGGCAGCGCGCTGGAGCAGGCCGCCGCCAGTGACCGTGGGGTGGCCATGCTGTCCGAGGGGAGTGCTGACCTCCCGGTCCCGGCTGGCGGCTCGGCGCTGGTCGTCGCGTGCCGGGCACCCGGGTTGCTGGGTGGCCTGGTCGTCCTGCTGGATCGCCCGGACGGACCGGCCACCGCCGCGGACGAGGACGTGCTGCGGCTGCTCGGGGCGCAGGGCACGGCGGCGCTGGTCAACGCCGCCAAGCACACCGAGGTGGTCCGCCAGCGCGGCCACGAGCAGGAGGTCGTCGACGTCCTCACCGACGGGGTGCTGGTTCTTGACCCGGACGGTACGACCGTCTCGTGCAACACCGCGGCGGCGTTCCTGCTGGGGCGGCCGACCGGGGAGCTGATCGGTGCGCCCGCGCCGGTGCAGCTGGGTCCGCTCGGTCAGCCGCTGGAGCAGGAGGTGGGCCCGGGGCGCTGGGTGGAGGCGACGGCAGCCTCGCTGCGGGCCACGGGGGAGCGGGTGGTCGCGCTGCACGACACCTCTCGCCAGCGGGCGCTCGACGAGGCGAAGGACCTCTTCTTGGCCACCAGCAGCCATGAGTTGCGGACCCCCCTGACCGCCATCAAGGGCTACGTCAGCCTGCTGACCCGGCGCTGGGACGACCTCGCCGAGCCGGCCCGACGCGACGCGCTGGCCACGGTCGACCGGCAGACCGATGCACTCATCGACCTCACCGAGCACCTGCTGATGGGGGCGCGCGCCGGCTCGCAGGCCCACACCCCGAATCCCGTGCCCTACGACCTCGGCGACGTCGTGCGCACGGCGGTGTCGACCTACGCCCGGCTGTCCGAGCGGCACCAGGTGGTGGCGGACTGCCCCGAGGACCTGCCCTCTGCCGTCGGGCAGCCGCGCAGCACCGAGAACGTCCTCGGCCAACTCGTCGAGAACGCCATCAAGTACAGCCCCGACGGCGGTGAGGTGAGCATTAGCGTCCGCACGCAGGGCCGGATGCTCGCCGTCGAGGTGGCCGACCGCGGCGTCGGCGTGCCCGCCGGCCGGGAGTCGACGCTGTTCACGCCTTTCTACCAAGGGGGTCCGGCCAACACCCGCGAGTACGGCGGGGTGGGACTCGGTCTCTACATCGTGCGCCAGCTCGTGCAAGCGCAGGGCGGGACGGTATCCGCGGCCAACCGCCCCGGCGGTGGCGCGGTCCTGCGCTTCACGGTGCCGGTGCACGAGGCTGGTTAAACCGCCCTCCAGAGATATGCGTCACAATGCGGCATGCCTCCCCCCGTCGTCCGCGGCGCCGCTCAAGCGCGGCGCTACGCAGCGGGCGTCGCGTTCCTGGTGGTCCTCGGCCTGCTCGTCTCGCTGAGCATCGCGGTCTACACGAAGGCCTTCACCGACGTCGTCCTGGTCTCCCTGCGCACGGACCGCATCGGCAACCAGCTCTCGGTGCACGGTGATGTCAAGGTCCGCGGCATCGTGGTCGGTGAGGTGCGCAAGGTCAGCAGCGAGGGCGACGGGGCCACGATCGAGCTGGCCTTGGACGCCGACAAGGCAGCGCTGGTCCCCGTCGATGTCAGTGCCCGGTTGCTGCCCAAGACGCTGTTCGGAGAGAAGGAAGTCGCCCTGCAGCTGCCGGCCGGGACGCCAGGCCGCCCGGTCCGCGACGGCGACGTCATCACGCAGGACCGCACCACCGTCGGCATCGAGACGCAGCAGGTGCTGTCGGACCTGCTGCCGCTGCTGCAGAGCCTTCGCCCCCAGCAGGTCAGCCTCACCCTGAACGCGCTCTCCAGTGCCCTGCGGGGCCGGGGGGACCGGCTCGGCGCCAACCTGGCAGCCAACGCCGACTACTTCCGCGGCCTCAACCCCTCGCTGCCCGCCCTGATGGAGGACTTCCGCGGACTGGCCGACGTCAGTGCGTCGTACGACCAGGCCGCGCCCGACCTGCTGCGGATGCTCGACGAGTTCTCGGCGGTGGCCCGCAACACCGTCGACCAGCGCGAGGAACTCACGACGTTCCTGCGTACGACGACGGCTTTCGCCGACAGCGCGGAGGACTTCCTGCGCATCAACGAGCGCAGCATCGTCAGCCTCGCCGAGCGGAGCCGGCCGAGCCTCGCTGTCTACGAGCGCTACGCCCCGCAGTACCCCTGCATCCTGCACACCCTGCCGGGTCAGGAGCTGCTCGGGCGCGAGACCTTCGGAGGGCGGATCCCGGGGCTGCACATCACGCTCGAGGTCGTGCGCGACCAGGGCGCCTACCTGCCCGAGGACCGGACCGAGTTCGGTGACGACCGGGGGCCCAACTGCTATGGGCTGACCGGCCCGCCGATCCGGCCCTTCCCGGCCCGCTACGAGCCGCGCGACGGCTACTGCGACGAGGAGGAGGCGGCCACACCGGGGGTCACCACGGGCAACTGCCGCGAGTACGCCGCCTCCGGCCCCCCGACCGCCCGCGCCGCAGACGACCCGGCCCGGGCGCTCGGCGGCGCCGCCGTGCGCGCCGCCGTCGGTCGCGCCGTCGCCCCGCTGCTGGGCCGACCCCCCGATCAGGTGCCTGACCTCGCGACGCTGCTCTTCGGACCGCTCGGCCGCGGTACGACGGTGGGCTACGCGCGCGGCTGAAACACAGCCGTGCCGGATCGTGGCATCCTCGCCGTCGTGACCGCCCGGATGTCTGCCCTCGACAGCGCGATGCACCAACTGGCCGAGGCGGTGCGCCAGCTCGGCCTCGACGACGGGCTGCACGAGCTGCTCGCCACCCCCCGTCGCTCGATGCAGGTGGCGGTACCCCTGCGCCGCGATGACGGCACGATGACCGTCCTCGCCGGCTACCGGGTGCAGCACAACCTCTCGCGCGGCCCGGCCAAGGGCGGGGTGCGCTTCCACCCGCACACCGACCTCGACGAGGTGCGGGCCCTGGCCATGTGGATGACCTGGAAGTGCGCTCTCATCGGCATCCCGTACGGCGGCGCGAAGGGCGGCGTCGCCATCGACCCGCGCGTGCACAGCCGCAACGAGCTCGAGCGGGTGACCCGGCGCTACGCCAGCGAGATCATGCCGATCATCGGCCCGGAGAAGGACATCCCCGCCCCTGACGTCGGCACCGACGAGCAGACGATGGCCTGGATGATGGACACCTACTCCGCCCACAAGGGCTACACCGTGACCGGGGTCGTGACGGGCAAGCCGGTGAGCGTCGGCGGCTCGCTCGGTCGCGGCGGCGCCACCTCGCGCGGTGTCATGTACTCCACCTTCTGCGCCCTGCGCGAGGCCGGCGTCGACCATCGCGGCGCGACCGTCGCCGTACAGGGCTTCGGCAAGGTCGGTGGCCTGGCTGCGCAGTTCCTGCACGACGCGGGCTGCCTGGTGGTGGCGGTGTCGGACTGGAAGGGCGGCGTCTACAACCCCAAGGGCCTGAACCCCGCCGCACTGCTCAAGCACCTGCAGCGGGGCGCGGACACCGTCGTCGGGTTCCCCGGCACCGACACGATCACCAACGAGCAGCTGCTCGAGCTCGACGTCGACGTGCTCGTCCCCGCCGCGCTCGAGGGCGTCATCTCCGACGTCAACGCCGACCGGATCAAGGCCCGCTTCATCATCGAGGGCGCGAACGGGCCGACCACCCCGGACGCCGACGCGGTGCTCGAGGACCGCGGCATCGTCGTCGTGCCCGACATCCTCGCCAACTCCGGTGGCGTCGCGGTCTCCTACTTCGAGTGGGTGCAGGACCTGCAGGCCTACTTCTGGTCCGAGGACGAGGTCAACGACCGGCTCAAGGTGCTGATGGAGTCGGCGTACGACGAGGTGTCGGCCCTGGCCGCGGATCGCGGGGTCTCGCTGCGCACGGCGGCGCAGATGATTGGCGTCGGCCGGGTCGCCGACGCCCACCGCATCCGCGGCCTCTATCCCTGACCGTTAAAGACGGTCTGCGCGCGCGGCAGGGCGGGCGGCAGTGACGTCCCGTCCCGGGTGAGGGCGTCGGCGAGCCCGCCGATGCTGCCCGGGTCGCGGGCGGCCTGCACCCAGCCCGGCAGGGGCGCGCCTCCGACGACCGGCGAGACGAGCGGGTACGACGGTTCGCGGCGGGCCTGGGGCCTGGTGCTCGCCGCCGGCTTCGCCCCGGCCGGAGCTGCCGGGGCGACGACGAGGTCGTCCTGACCGGCGTCGGCACCGGGCAGCACGACCAGGGCGCTGCCCACGCCTCGCTCGTAGCCGTCGGACGGGCGGTTGGCCCGCTGCCCGTTGAGCCACATCGTCGAGGAGCCGCCGCCGTCGAGGTTGATCGCGCTGCGCGCTCCGAGCGAGTTCATCAGCTCGGCGAGCTCGCCCAGGGTCATGCCGACGGAGTAGCCCGACTGCCGCCCGTCGACGACGACGAGCAGCATCGTGCCGGTCGCGGTGATGCCGATCGCCGTGCGCGGCTGGCGGTCGAAGAAGGCGCCGTCGCCGGACAGGTCCTGCGACTGGATCGCCCCGCCGGAGAGGAGCACCGGGTTGCCGCCGAGGACGTCGACGGCACCAGGGAAGCCCAGCCGGGTCGTCAGCTGGCCGGTCGCCCCGGGCCGCGCGACATCGGTCAGGTAGTTGCCGGAGGGGTTGAACCGGGAGCCGTCCAGCATCACCGTGCCCTCGGCGACGTAGGGAGCGGCGCCGTCGCAGCGCTGCCCGGTCACCGTGACCGGCGCGTCGACGCCGCCGTCGGCGTGGACGGTGCGCTGGCCGGTGAAGGCGAGCCCGGCATAGCAGTCACCGTCCGGCGGCGTCTCGAGGCTGCCGCCGGTGAAGGTGTAGGCCGATAGGGCCTCGGCGTCGGCGCGGCCGGAGTTCCACCGCGGGATCGCCATGGTGGCCGTGCCGGTCGCCGTGGCCAGGCCGACCGAGGCGCCCGTGTCGGGGAAGCCCATCGCGACCTTGGTGCCGGCGCTGTCCAGGCCGATGGCCCGGCCGCGCAGCTGCGGGGTCTGGACCAGCCGTCCGTCGGCCGCGAACGCGTGCACCGGCCGGCCGTTGCTCAGGAAGTAGTCGCCGTTGACGGCGAGCGCCGCCCCGGTGCGTCGCGCCATCGAGGAGGTGCTCTCCAGGGAGGCGAGCCGCTCGCTGGCGAGCACCGTGTCGGGGCTCGAGGTCGCGGCCAGGTCGATGGAGGCGATGTGCGCGGTGAAGGGGCCGCTCGCGTCGCGCCAGACCTTGTGCGCCACTCCGGGCGCGAGCCCCGGCGTCCGGCGTACGACGGGGTAGTCGCCCGCCTGACCGAAGACGGCGGTGGCGTAGGGGGAGGTCGGGTTGCTGCTCTGGCGGAGGTACCACGTGCCGTTGCGGAAGACGCCGGGGCTGTCGCGCCCGTCGTGGTCCCAGTCGCCGGCGACCCGGCGGTCGCCGACGTTGCCGAAGGCGAAGCTGCGCTGGCCGGTGCCTCCGGTGGCGGAGTCGCGCTGGTACCAGACGCGGTTGCGCACCACCGCGATGTCGGTGCGGCCGTCGCCGTTCCAGTCGCCGACGACCGGCTGGTCGGTGCCGAGGCCGTAGCCGAACGTGCGGGTCGGACCGGTGAGGCTGTTGTCGCGCAGGAACCAGTGGCCCTTGCGAAAGAGGCCGAGCGAGTCGGTGCCGTCGCCGTTCCAGTCACCGAGGACGGGGATGTCGCCGCGCAGCCCGAAGCGCACCACGGTCGGGGCGGCCCCGGGGGCGTTGCGCAGCAGCCAGACGCCGTCGCGGAAGAGGCTCAGCGAGTCGGTCCCGTCGCCGTCGGTGTCGCCCGCGACCGGGACGTAGCCGCCGGCCCCCTCCTGGTAGGCCTCGCCGGCGCCGCTGCCCAGGTCGGGGCGGAGCAGCCAGGTGTCACCGCGGCGCAGGGTCAGCCGGTCGTAGCCGAGCTCGTCGCCGCTGGCGGTGGTACCACGTGCCGTTGCGGAAGACGCCAGGGCTGTCGCGTCCGTCGTGGTCCCAGTCGCCGGCGACCCGACGGTCGCCGACGTTGCCGAAGGCGAAGCTGCGCTGGCCGGTGCCGCCGGTTGCGGAGTCGCGCTGGTACCAGACCCGGTTGCGCACCACGGCGACGTCGGTGCGCCCGTCGCCGTTCCAGTCGCCGACGACCGGCTGGTCGGTGCCGAGGCCATAGCCGAAGGTGCGGGTCGGGCCGGTGAGGCTGTTGTCGCGCAGGAACCAGTAGCCCTTGCGGAACAGGCCCAGCGAGTCGGTGCCGTCGCCGTTCCAGTCACCGAGGACGGGGATGTCGCCGCGCAGCCCGAAGCGCACCACGGTCGGGGCGGCCCCGGGGGCGTTGCGCAGCAGCCAGACGCCGTCGCGGAAGAGGCTGAGCGAGTCGGCGCCGTCCCCGTCGGTGTCGCCCGCGACGGGGACGTAGCCGCCGGCCCCCTCCTGGTAGGCCTCGCCCGCGCCGCTGCCGAGGTCAGGGCGCAGCAGCCAGCTGTCGCCCCGGCGCAGGGTCAGCCGGTCGTAGCCGAGCTCGTCGCCGCTGGCGGTGGTCGCCGCTCCGCGGGTCACGGCCTGGGCCGTCGTGGGGAGCAGCGGCGCCGCAGCGGCCACCAGGGCGGCGGAACAGACGAGCAGGGACAGCTTGCGGCGCACGGCGAAGCCCTTCGGAACCGGTCAGGCGGTCCTGCGACTGTGACACGACACCAGCGGACAGAAGGGGACATCGGCCCACTCGACACGAGGTCGACACACGATCGTGTCCCCGCGGGTAGGTCGCCCGCGCTGTGCTTTCATGGGCAGCGAACTACACGGTTGTCGTTTCGGCAGGAGGACAGCATGGATCGCGCCCTGGCGCCCGTCCCGGACGGTGCTGGCTCGGCGGTCGGTCAGCTCAGCGAGCGCGACTGCGAGATCCTCGCCTTCGAGCGCCAGTGGTGGAAGTACGCCGGCGCCAAGGAGACCGCGATCCGCGACCTGTTCGACCTCAGCGCGACCCGCTACTACCAGACGCTGAACGCCCTCATCGACCGCCCCGAGGCGCTGGTCCACGACCCGATGCTCGTCAAGCGGCTGCGCCGACTGCGCACCAGCCGCCAGCGCACCCGCTCCGCGCGCCGGCTCGGGATCGACGCCTGAGCGGCGTGAACGGCACGGACCGTCCGGAGGCGGGCTGGGGCTTCCCGGAGGTCCAGCCGTACGACGAGCCGGGAGCGGCATCCGGCGAGCAGGTGATCGACCTCGACGCTCCGCCTCCGGCAGAGACGCCCCCGGCTGAGGAGCCGCCGAGCTTCCACGTGCCGCGCCGACTCGCTGTCGAGCCCGAGCCCATCTCAGCGCTGCGCGCGCTCGCCGGCGCGCTCGTCGCCGTGGCCGGCGTCCTGCTCGGCATCGGCGCCCTGCTCTGGGCCACCGATGCGCCGGGCGGCAGCCCCACGGTCGCGGCCGGCCGCTCGGCAAGCGTGAGCTCGCCCGCGCCAACGCCCGTCGCCTCGGCGCCGCCCTCGGCGCCGCCCTCAGCGGTGGCCTCGACAGCCCCGCTGCTGGTGGCCCCCACGCCGGCGGCCCCCTCGCCGGCCGCCGTCCCCAAGCTGGCGCTCACCGTCCTCAACAACTCCAACCGCACCGGGCTGGCTGACCGGGCGGCGCGCCGCTTCCAGGCCGGCGGTTGGCCGATCAAGCTGACCGGCAACTTCACCGGCAAGGTGACGGCGACGACCGTCTACTACGCGCCGGGTCAGCTGGCCTCGGCCGAGCTGCTGCAGCGCTCCTTCACCGGCCTGGTCCGGGTCCGCCCGCGCTTCGAGACCCTCCCCGGGACCGGTCTCACCGTCGTGCTCACCCGCGACTACAACCCTTAGGCGCGGTGGCCTGCGGCGGCAGCTCCGTTTGCCGCTGCGCCTTCGGCGCTTGAGGCGGCTACACGGAGCCACCGCCTCCGGCCGGGGTCAGCGGGAGTCGGCGAAGGCTTGCAGCGAAGCCACCTGCTCGGGGTTGAGCGAGGGCTTCGCGACGAGCAGGGCGGCTTCGACGTGGGCGACCGTCACGGTCGCGGCGGACATGTCGGCGCGCATGGCGGTCAGTGCTGCCTCGCGGACCAGCGCCGCGCAGTCGGCGGCGGAGAAGCCGTCCGTACGGCGGCCGAGCTCGACCAGGTCGACGGCCGCGTCCAGGGGTACCCCCTTCGAGGCGGCTCTGAGGATGAGCGCCCGGGCCTCGGCGTCGGGGGGTGGGACGAAGACCAGCCGGTCGAACCGGCCAGGTCGCAGCAGGGCCGGGTCGATGAGGTCGGGGCGGTTGGTGGCGCCGATGACCACGACGTTGCGCAGCGACTCCACCCCGTCGAGCTCGGTCAGCAGGGCGGCGACGACGCGGTCCGTCGTACCGCCGTCGGTCGACTGGCCGCGGGTCGGGGCGAGGGCGTCGACCTCGTCGAGGAACACCAGGGTCGGCGCGGCCTCGCGGGCCCGGCGGAACAGCTCGCGCACGGCGCGTTCGGACTCGCCGACCCACTTGGTCAGCAGCTCGGCGCCCTTGACCGACAGCACGTTGAGCTGGCCGGACCCGGCGATGGCCTTGACCAGGAAGGTCTTTCCGCAGCCGGGCGGGCCGTAGAGCAGCAGCCCGCGGGGCGGGGCGATGCCGAGCCGGTCGAAGGTGTCGGGGTACTGCAGCGGCCACAGCACCGCCTCGCTGATGGCCGCCTTCACCTCGACCATGTCGCCGACGTCGTCGAGCGTCAGGGGTGCCAGGTCGAGAGTGGCCCCGCCGAGTGAGGTGGGTCGCACGACCTGCAGCGCCTCGTCGAGATCGGCCGCCGCGACCGTTGGCGCGGCGACGTCGCGCTGGCGGGAAGCCGCGCGCAGCCCGGCCTCGCGGACCAGGGTCAGCAGGTCGGCGGCGACGAAGCCCGGCGTACGACCCGCCACGTCGTCGAGGTCGACGTCGGCGTCAAGCGGCACCGGATGGGTCAGGTGTTCGAGCAGCCGCAGCCGCTGCGCCCGGTCGGGCAGTGAGACGGTCAGCTCGTGGTCGAGCGTGCCGGGGCTGCGCAGCTCGACCGCCACCTCCTCGGGCCGGGAGGTGCTGCACACGACGGCGACCCGGCCGGTGGCGACAGCATCGCGGACCGCGGTGAGCAGGGCGGCGACGA
>JANPHZ010000241.1:0-25252 GCA_031424715.1 Frankiaceae bacterium | reverse complement strand
GCCCCACTGCACCTACCAGACCGCAACCATCAGCGACGGCACCTTGCGCGACGTCCGATTGCACGCGCTGAGACCCTCGCTCGGGTCGAGGCCGGATCAGGCCCCATCGTCCTGCTGGTGCCGGGCTTCACCGGCAGCAAGGAAGACTTCCGCCTGATGCTCGGACCCCTTGCTGCACAGGGGTTTCGAGCCGTCGCGGTCGACCAGCGCGGCCAGCACGAGTCCCCAGGTCATGACGACCCCGAGGCCTACGCGGTGCCCGCGCTGGGCCGGGACCTGCTCGCCCTGATCGACGAGCTCGGCGGGCCGGTGCACCTGGTCGGACACAGCTTCGGCGGCCTCGTCGCGCGCGCCGCCGTCATCGAGCGTCCGACCGCCGTACGGTCCCTGACGTTGCTCAGCAGCGGACCGGCGGCGCTGCAGGGACCGCGCGTGGAGCTGCTGCCGCTGCTGCGTCCACTGCTCGAGCAGGGTGGCATCGTCGCGCTCGCCGACGCCCTCGACGCGGTGACCGCCCAGCTGCCCGCCGAGCAGCAGCGCCCGGCACAGGAGGCGGCGTTCCTGCGGGCCCGCTTCCTGCGCAACCACCCGATCGGCCTGACCGCGATGGCCGATGCGCTCGTCAGCGAACCCGACCGGGTCGCCGAGCTGGCCGCCACCGGGGTGCCGACGCAGGTCGTCTACGGCGAGGACGACGACGCCTGGCCGCCGCAGGTGCAGGCCGAGATGGCCGCCCGTCTGGCCGCTCCGGTGGTCGTCATCGCCGGCGCGGCACACTCCCCCGCGGTCGAGAACCCGCTGGCCCTGGTGGACGCCTTGGTGAGCTTCGTGCGCCGCTAAGGACTGGACTGCACGACCTCGAAGGCCCAGATCGTCGACCCGCTCGCGGCTGGCCGCTGGCCCTCCGGACGTCCCGACGCCTGGGCGTGCCCCTGCCCGAAGGCCTGCCCGTCTCGCCAGGCGCGGAAGTCGGCCTCGGTGCGCCAGCGGGTGTAGACGAGGTAGTCGTCGGTGCCCTCGACCGGTCGCAACAGCTCGAAGTGCTCGAAACCGGGGGCGCTGTCGACCGCCCCCTGCCGGGCGGCGAAGCGCTCCTCCAGGGTCTCGCCCCCACCGGCCGGGACGGTCAGCACATTGATCGCGACGTAGCTCATCGGGCTCATCGCCCCAGTCTGCCGCCGGCACGGTCTCACCGCAGGACGGCGTTCGTGCAGGCATGGGATCCTGACAGGGATGACGACTGCGACGACGGCCACCCCTGACGCCGGGCTCTACGGACCGGACAGCGTCAGCTGGCGGGTGCACGCCGACCCAGCCATGGCGCTCGCCGGTCTGCGCGCGCTGTTCTTCCAGGCCCTCCATCCGTTCGCGATGGCCGGTGTCGCCGAGCACAGCGACTTCCGCGAGGACCCCTGGGGCCGGCTCTTCCGTACGGCGGAGTACGTCGGCGTGACCACCTTCGGCACGACCGTGGAGGCCAGGCGGGCCGGCGCGCGGGTGCGCGGGATCCACCGCAAACTGTCGGGGATCGAGCCGGAGAGCGGCACGGCCTACCGAGTGGACGACCCCGACCTGCTGCGCTGGGTGCACTGCGTCGAGGTCGAGTCGTTCCTCAGCACCGCCGTCCGGTGCGGGCTGCGGCTGAGCGGCGCCGAGCAGGACCGCTACTACGCCGAGCAGCAGCAGATCGGAGCGCCGCTCGTCGGCCTGGACCCTGCCGGCGTACCAGGCTCACGGGCCGAGATGGCCGCCTACTTCACAGGCGTCCGGCCGCAGCTGCGGGTCACGACCGAGGCGCGCCGGGCGGCGACGTTCGTGCTGTGGCCGCCCATGCCGGCGCTGGTCAGCCTCGGCACCCCGGCCCGGCCGGCGTGGGTCGCCCTCGCGACGGCTGCCTTCGCCATGCTCCCCCGGTGGGCGCGGCGGCTCTACCGGCTGCCCGGGGTCCCGGTGACCGATGTCGCCGCCACCGCGGCCGGGCTCGCCTTCCGCTCCGGCGTCCTGGTGGTCCCCGACCGGCTCCGGCACGGCCCCCACGTCAAGCAGGCCCGCGAGCGGCTGGACCCATAACTGCTGGCCCGACGACGCAGGTGCTGCCAGCATCGGGGCATGGTGCTACGACCCGCCTCCCTGGACGACCTCGACGCCCTCACCGCCGTCTTCCGGGCCTACGACGAGGTCGAGATGGGCAGTGCCGACATGGATGCCGAGGACGTGCGCGAGCTCTTCGACGAGCCGACCGGCGTCCGCGTCGTCGAGGAGATCGCAGGACGGCTGGTCGGCTTCGCCCAGGTGGACGGCAAGGGTGACCTCGAGAGCGTCGCCGACCCAGTCGAGCCGGACTTTCGCGCCCGGCAGGCCGAGCTCGTCAGCTGGTGCCTGGACCAGGCGCGCAGTCTCGGGCTGACCGAGGTGCAGCACTGGACCGGGGGGCGCCCCGATGGCGCCGCGGCGCTGCTGCAGGAGGCGGGGTTTCGGCATGTCCGCACCAGTTGGCGGATGCGTCACTCGCTGGGACAAGACCTCCTCCCGCCGCGCTGGCCCGCGGACGTCGGCCTGCGCCCGTTTGACCGAGACCGCGACAGCCATGAGGTGTGGACGCTGGTCCAGCGCGGTTTCGCCGGCACGTTCGGCAGCAGGCGCCGGACCCTGGAGGAGTGGCAGCGGATCTTCCTGACGCCGAACGCCGACGTGCTGTGCGCGGTCGAGGGCGGCTCGATCGTCGGCATCGCGGTCGTCTCGCCTCGAGAGGAGGTCGGCTTCATCCCGCAGCTGGTCGTGGCCGAGGAGCAGCGCGGCCGTGGGATCGCCACCGCCTTGCTGCACAGCGCTTTTGCCCGGCATGCGGAGGTGAGCAAGGAGACGACCCTCAACGTGGACGGCGAGAACGATCGCGCCTCGCGGGTCTACCTCCAGGCCGGGATGCAGGTGGAGAGCGCCTTTTGGCAGTGGGGCCGCGCCCTCTAGAGCTCCTCGGCCAGACCGTCCCACGGCCGCTTCGGGGCGCCGGCAGCCGCGAGCCCCTCCGGGCAGACCCGCGCGAAATCGCACCACGCGCACACCCGACTGGGCTGCGGCGGGAACAGTCGCTCGGCATCACCGCCGTCACCGAGGGCTTCGGTCGCCGCCATCGCCTCGGCGCCGATGTCCTCGGCCCGGGACAGGTGCCGCGCCAGCGAGGCGTCGGTGTGCTCGAAGTCAGCGACCTGACCGGTCGGCAGGTGGTGCAGCTCGACCCGGACGCAGCGAGCCCGCAGGGTGCGGGCTGCAGCCAGCGCATACAGCGCGAGCGCCAGCGAACCGCGGGCGTCGTCGCTGCTCAGCACCTGTCGCCCGGTCTTGTAGTCGACCACCACCAGCTCCTCGCCCCGCCGGTCGATGCGGTCCACCCGGCCGCTGATGGCGAGCACCTCAGAGCGGGTCGCGACGGTCCGCTCGACGCCGGCCGGCTCCTCGTCGGGGTCGAGGTCGCCGACGTAGCGCTCCACCATGTCGCCGGCCCGGGCCCGGAACCGCTCGGCTTGGGCGTCGTCGGCGAAGCCCTCCGTCGTCCAGGCCTTGTCCACCAGGGCGCGGGCCACCGCCGGCGTACGACGGTCGCGGGGTTCGGACCACCAGCGGGCCAGTGCGAGATGTGCGACCGAGCCGACCGTGTTGTGTGCCCAGGGCGGACCCTTGGGCGGAGGCGGGCGGTCGAGGTAGGTCATCCGGTAGCGCCGCGGGCAGTCGAGCCAGGTGGTGAGCCTCGACGGGGTGCAGCTGAACAGCCGGCGCGGCATGCCCTCCAAGCCGAGCTGGCTCACCAGGACCCGCCGCCGCCGCTGCTGCCGCCCCCACCGCCGGTGTCGCCGCCACCCCCGCCGCCGGACCAGCCGCCACCACCCGACCAGCCCCCGCCGTCGGTGTCACCGCCCCAGCCGCCGTCGCGGCGCTCGGCCTGAGCGTCGTCCTGACCGGCGTCGTAGCCGCGCTCGAAACCTCCGCCGTCACCGCCGAAGCCGCCGGACAGCACGCTGGTCAGCAGCAGGGTCTCCCAGAACGGCACGGCGTACCACCCGCCCGGGACCGGGCGGCCGTTGTAGGAACCGCCGCCGTAGTAGTGGCCGCGACCGGGCTCGTACGACGGTGAGCCGTCGTACTCCTGGTCGCCGACCAGCACCCGCTGCCGCTCGGTGAGCTGGGGCCCCGAACCGGGCGGCGCCGGGATCTCCGGGCCGGGGTCCAGGCCGAGCTTGAGGCGCGCCGTCCGGGCTGCGGTCAACCCCTCGACCGCCGTACGCCGGGCGGCGGCGAACTCACCGGGCGTGTCAGCCTGGGCCAGCAGCGCCCCGGTCGCGGTGTAGCGCTCCGCCGCGTCGACCAGCGCCTGGCGGACCAGGGGGTCATCGCCGGGCGCGAGCGTCGAGACGTCGGAGCCGAGCCGGTTGTAGAGCGACTCGACGTCAGCCCGCTGGCCCTCCAGGGCGCGCAGGCGCTGCGTGCGGCTGCGCTTGAAGAACAGGCCGCCACCGGCCAGCGCACCGACCGCGAGGACGCCGAGGATGAGGCCGCCCCTGCCGCCGCCACTGCTGCTGTCGCCGCCGCCCGATGTCCCCGCCACCTGCACCTGCTGGAGCGCGCGCACCGCCTGCACCAGTCGGTCCGTGGGCGGGCCCGACGCCGAGCGCACGACATCAGCGGCCTGACCCGCGGCCAGGCCGGTGTCGACGGTGCTCGCTGCGGTGAGCTCGCTGCCGACGAGGGCCACCACGACAGACGGCGCCGGCACCTCGCGGGCGACGGCGACGGCGACCTTCAGGGCACTGCCCAGGGAGGTCGCGGCCCGGGCGGGCAGCACGACGACGTAGATCGTGCGCGGCGACGCAGACACCTGGCTGAGCACCTTGTCCACCTCGACCTGCTGGGCCGCCTCGGCGTCGCGCTCGACGAAGACCGGGCTCGACCGCAGCGCGCTCGCGACGTCAGCGGGCGTCGTGGCCGCGATCGCGGCCGTGGGCACGAGCGAGAGGACGGCAGCGGCGGTGACGGCGAGCAGGGCACGGGTCATGGCGGAAGTGTGCCCCTCAACCGGCCAGCAGCGGCACACCGGACGCGCGGTCGGCGATCTCCTGCAACGCCGACTCGGTCGTGGTGAAGGCGCCGAGGCTGACCTGCTTGTTGGTGCCGTGGAAGTCACTCGAGCCAGTGGTCAGCAGGCCCAGCTCCTCGGCCAACTCGCGCAGGCCGGCACGGGCCGCGTCGTCGTGGTCCATGTGGTCGACCTCGAGCCCGGCCAGACCCGCCTGCGCCATCTCGCGGATGACGTCGGCGGAGACCGTGCGCCCCCGACCGGTGGCGGCCGGGTGGGCGAAGACGGCCACGCCGCCGGCGCCGACCACCAGGCGTACGGCGGCCACGACGTCGAGCTCCTTCTTGGCGACCCAGTAGCGCCCGCCGTCACCGATCCAGTCGTCGCCAAAGGCTTCGTCCACGCTCCCGACCAGCCCCTGCTGCATGAGCGCGCGGGCGATGTGCGGTCTCCCGACGGTGCCGGCGGCCAGGACCTGCACCGCCGCCCACGTGATCGGGTGCCCGTCGGCGGCGAGGAGCTCCACCATCTGCTGCGCCCGGCCGACCCGGCTAACCCGCAGGGCCCGTCGTTCCGCGGCGAACGCCGGCTCGAGCGGGTCGAACAGGTAGGCCAGCAGGTGCACCGGGATGCCCGCGCGCACGCAGGAGATCTCCGCGCCGCGCACCAGCGACAAGCCGGCGGGCAGGGCGGCCTCGGCCTCGGCCCACCCCGCCGTCGTGTCGTGATCGGTGAGGGCCAGGACGTCCAGTCCCGCGCCCACGGCCGCCTGGACCAGCTCGGCGGGGGTGTCCGTGCCGTCGGACGCGGTGGAGTGGGTGTGCAGGTCGATGCGCCGGCTCAGGACGCCTCCTCGGCTCGTGGTCGAGGGTCAGCGTAGGTGCGGCGACGGCGCTCCGAGCGGCAGATCCAGCCCCCTGTGGGCAGGGTCGCGCAGATCGTGCAGGACGACGTGCTCGAGCAGCACCAGCTCTGCGGCGGGCGGCCACAGCACGGCGTACAGCCAGACGCCTAGGGCCTCGCCGACGAAGGCCACCCGGTCCGGGGCGGAGTCGCACCGCCACAGGGCGGTCGGGTGGCCTGCCGCCTCGATCTTGGCGTCAGGGACACCCGCGGCCACCAGACCAGGGTCGAGGGCGTCGAGCCCGGCCAGCCGCGCGCCCGCCCCGACGCCGGGCTCCTCGGCGACGAGCAGCAGATCAGCCGGCCCACCGAGCGGGGACGGGCCGCTGAAGGCGGTCACCGCGGCGCGACTCTTGGCGCGCTCGTCACCAGCGCTGGCAGTGCCGGTCAGCGACCAGCCGGGCAGGAGCGGCAACGGCGACCACACCGGCACGCCCGCATGGTCGGCGAGCAGACCGAGTGCCTCCGGACTCGGCCGGGCGGCAATGCGCAGTGGCGCGACGTCGCCGTGCACCTCGCAGCGCCAGCTGCTGCTCATCAGCCCTGGCGCGCGCAGCTCACCGCCGCAGCGGGGGCACGAGCCGGTCGCTGTCACCCCCGCACCGTCCGCCTCGCAGGCCGTGCGGTCAAGCCCCTGACCGGGTCAGTCCTCGATGATCCGCTCGCGCGCCACCGGCTGCTCGACGATCCGCTCACGCGTCACGGGGCGCTCCACGACGCGCTCGCGCGCCACCCGGCGGGTGCCCACTCGGCGGCGGGTGCCGGTGCGGTCGAAGCCGCCCGCGGCGGCGAACACGGCGACGGTGATCAGGACGGCGACGAGGATCAGCGCGAGGTTCATGGCTGGGCTGTTCCCGCCGTACGCCGTCGCCAATCCCCCGTCAGCTCGTCGAGGGCGAGGGGCTCGCTGAAGCCTCACTGGTCGGAGCCGTACTGGGAGAGGCGTCAGCGGTCGGCTCCGCTGAGGGGCTTGCGCTGAGATCGGTCACCGGCGCACTGGGGTCAGCGCTGGGCGACGCGGTGGCATCGGTCGGCTCGACGGACTCCTCCGGATCGTCACCGATGTCGCGGGCGTCCGCGGGCGCGGGTTCCTTGACGTTGCCGACCGGGACGATCTCGTTGCGCAGGACCGCAGCGAAGGCCTCTTCGGCAGCAGCGACCCGGGCCCGGATCTCGTCGAGGGTGAGGTCGAGCTTCTTGATCTCCTTGAGGTCCTTGCGAATCGCAGCAACCTGCATGCGCCCCTCCTTGGTGATGCGCACCCGGGTGGAGGTCTGCACCACCTGCTGATAGGCGCTGGCGAAAGCCGTGCAGCCGCTGCAGTTCTCGTTGTAGGCGATCGCCAGGTTGGTCGGCGTGAACGTGCTCGGGCTGCCGACGACGATCACGGCCTCGAAGGCGATCGCGACCGTGCTGCACCCCGTGCACCCGGAGTTGACCGCGATCGCGGCGTTGGTGGTGTCGACGGTGTCCGCGGAGGTCTGCAGGATCTTGAGCTTGATGGCGTAGACGGTCTTGCCGTCCTGGGTGTTGACGGCGCCGGCGACGTTGTCGCCCCCTGATGAGTTGCCCGACGCGCTGCCGGACGACTCCGTTGACGCGGGCGTCCCGTTGACAGCGCGCGCGGCCACCAGCCCACCGCTGAGCAGCGCCGCGAGCAGGAGAGCGCAGGCGACCGTGAGGACGAGCGGGCGGCGCAGCCAGACGGCGGCAGTGGACCGGGACATCTCGGGCTCCATCAGGGGGTGGGGGACGGGGTCGCGGCGTCGCTGGGCAGGGGTTCGCTGAGCGTCTCGCTCGGGGTGGGGCTCGGCTCTGGCTCCGTAGCCGGGTCGCTCGGCTCGGACGTCGGGGTCACCGTCGCCTCAGAGGTGGCGGTGGCCTGAGGTGCCGGGACGGTCGGGACCGGCGACGGCGAGGTGACGACGGCAGACGAGCCCTCCGGCACACCGGGCAGCGGCTGCTGGGCCTCCTGCGGGTCGCGCAGCAGCGGGCCGCCCTGGCCGACGGTCTGCAGCTCCTCGACCTGCTGCTGCAGGGTCGCGGACTCACCGGGCCGGTACGGCGAGACGCGCCCGTCGGGATACCAAGCCAGGCCCAGTCCCGCGACCACGGCGGCGAAGCCGACGCCCACGGTGAGGCGACGACCGGCGGAGCCGCTCGACCAGCGCAGCGCCCCGCCGGCGGCCGTGCGCGCCAGGCGGCCGAACGTGTAGGTCAACCCGACCGCAGGCAGCGCCAGCAGCGCGAGCTGCGCCACCGTCCACGTGCTGGCGGCGGCGCCGCCGTCACCGAGCTGGCCGACCAGCCGGCTGGCCGAGTCCCAGCTGGTGGCGGCGATCCGCGGCAGGGCCAGAAGCAGGTAGCCGAGGTTCAGCGCCAGGATCGGGACGACCAGCAGGACCCAGCCGGTGATCGCGCGACGCACCCACGGCTTGAGCTCGGCGACCTCCTTGTCCGGCCGGCGGAAGGGGATGGCCGAGCGCAGGACGGGGCCGATCCGGCGGAACAGGTCGGGCACCCCGACGAGGTCGCTGACGACGTAGTAGCCGTCCAGGCGCAGGAACGGCAGCATCTGCTGCACGACCTGCACCTGCAGCAAGAACATCAGCAGTACCAGGGGTTCGTAGCCGGTGAGCGCATAGAGGCCGAAGAGGGCCAGCACGACCATCGCGTTGACGTAGACCCCACCGAGGTCGGTGCGCAGTCGGCCGCGCCGGTCGAGCTGGTAGGCGTCGGTGACGTCGGTGTAGAAGGCGGGCCAGACGACATAGATGCCCATGCCCATGCCACCGGGCTTCGCGCCGCCGTACCTGCAGGCGGCGGCGTGACCGAGCTCGTGCAGGGCCGCGGCGACCACGATCGTCGCGCCGACGAGGAGGAAGACAGCGGGCTGCTGCACGGTCGAGCGCAGGCCCGCACCGATGCCGTGGACGAAGAAGAGCCAGTAGTCCGTGGCGAGCAGGCCGGCAACGACGAGCAGGACGAAGGGCGGCCAGAAGATCGGGGTGGCCAGGGCGGACAGTCGGTTGACGGCCCTGGGGCCGATCAGCTGGCGGCGCAGCTTGAGCCCGAGCAGCGGGTCGCTGTCGGGGACGTCGGGGCTGGTGCCGTCCGCGTCGGCCAGGATTCCCAGCGGGCGCAGCTTGTCGGTCACCAGGGTCTGCACGTTGTCGGCGGAGACGGTCTTGCCGTAGTCCTGGCTGACCCGCGCCGCGATGTCGTCGTACGACGAAGAGCCATCGCACTCGTCGGCGACTAGGTGGAGCAGCCGGGACAGCTGCACCTGCTGGCCGCCCCCGCGCGCGGCGAGGTACTGCGGCTCGACGTATCCGGTGCCGGCGTACTCCCCCAGCAGACGGACGCCCTCGGCCAGCCGCGGCCGGTCCCCCGCCCCCGGTGCTACGGGGGCGGGGACCGGACGTCGTCGGGACGGGCAACCGACCTGCGGGCGCGGCGGTGCTGCCTCGCGCTCGGGGGCCAGGGTCACAACCGTCCGCCTTCGTGTGCACAGCGTCCGAGACGGGACCCGACGTACCGGGTCCCGCCTCGGGAATCGCCGCTGGTTGGTGTGTGGGCGCTAGTTGGTCTGCGTGATGGGCGCGGTCTGCTCAGCGTTGGCGTAGGCCACCGAGTTGTCCGAGAGCACGTTGGCGGCGACGGCCGCGTTGACCGGTGCGGCCAGGTTGGCGTTGATGAGCGACATCTGCTCGCGGTCGGGCAGCGCCTCGCCGTCCTGCGCGTCCAGCTCGGCGTCGGTCAGGCCAGGGTTGTTGTCCGTCATGGTGATCTCCTCGTGGGTGAGAGCGGCTAGTTGGACTGCTCGATGGGGGTGGTCTGAGTCGCGTCGGCGTAGGCGATCGACCCGTCGGACAGCACGTTGGCCGCGACGGCCGCGTTGACCGGGATGGCGATGTTGGCGTTGACGAGGGACATCTGCTCGCGGTCAGGCAGCGCCTCGCCGCCCTGCTCGTCAAGCTCGTCGGGGGTCAGGCCTGGGTCGTTCACGGTGACTCCTTCGGGTGGGGTGGCACGTGGACGGTCCGATCGGACCTTCCCCTGCTGGATCCGCCCGCCCTGACGCGCCCGCGCCACCGCTCCCGTGGAGACGGCGACGTTGACATCGGCGGCCAGGTCGGCGCGCAGCCCGGCGCTCTCGATCCGCTGCCTGAGTCGGCGGCGGATCTCGATCGGTGCGGGCACGGCACCCTGATGCCCCGGCTACCGCGGGGCAATCTCACCTTTGGTCACAAAGGCCTTACCTCGGGAAGATTCACCCGAAGCCGTGCTGATCAGGCTTCGCGCAGCTCCGGACGGCCCGGCTGGTCGCCGCCGTGGGCGTCGCCGTAGGACCGCTTGGGGACCATCACCTTGCGCCGGAAGATGCAGACCAGGACGCCGTCCTGGTTGTAGCCCTTGGTCTCGACGTAGACGATGCCGCGGTCGTCCTTGCTCTTGCTCTCGGTCTTGTCCAGGACCTCGGTCTGGCCGTAGATGGTGTCGCCGTGGAACGTCGGGAAGACGTGCTTGAGCGACTCGACCTCGAGGTTGGCGATCGCCTTGCCGCTGACGTCAGCGACGCTCATCCCGAGCAGCAGCGAGTAGACGTAGTTGCCCACGACGACGTTCTTGCCCTGCTGGGTGGTGCCCGCGTAGTGGGCATCCAGGTGCAGCGGGTGGTGGTTCATGGTGATGAGGCAGAACAGGTGGTCGTCGTACTCCGTGACGGTCTTTCCGGGCCAGTGCTTGTAGAGCGCTCCGACCTCGAACTCCTCGTAGTAGCGGCCGAACTGCACTGGTCTCTCCCTCGTACGACGGTGTGGCTTGTCATTGTCGCGGCACTGCTCAGGTCCAGACGACCGGGGGTCCGTGGCCCTTCGCCGTACCCAGCACGGTGTCGTGTCCGCCCGGCCAGACCGTCCGACGTACGAGGAAACGGTGGCCCTCGACGAACCGGTCGGGTTCGAGGCTCACGCGGGCCAGCGGTGCGGCCGGAGTGGCCCGGCGACCGGCCTCGGTGAGAGCCCGGTCGACCGCCGCGCGCTCGTCGACGTGCAGGTACTGCCAGACGAGCGAGTGCCACACGACGGTGGTCACCCCCGGTCGTGGCTCGGCCAGCTCACGCTCGAGAAAGGCCGAGGCGGTCAGGGTTTCCACTGGCACCGGGTGCGCGCCAGCCACCTGCAGCGCCGCGCGCAGTCGCTCGAACCGCTCGACCTGGTCAGCCCAGACGTAGGACGTGAGGGTGAGCCGGTCGGCGGGTGACGACGGGTCCAGGGGGGCTCGGTCGCAGCCCGCCCGCTCGACGATCTGCGGGGTCCCGGAACGGGGTCGGCCCGACCAGGGACGGACCAGCCGTACGGGGCTGGCGGCATCGCCGAGGACCTCGTCGCCGGTGTCGTAGGCGAAGCGGTCGGCGTGCAGATTGAGGCCAGCGCTGGCGCCGATCTCCAGCAACCGCAAAGGTTGCGGAAGGTCGCCGAGCGCCCCGAACAGCACAGCAGCCCGGCCCACCTCGTTGGTCTGGACCGGCCGGAGCAGCCCCGACCGGAGCTCGGCGGTCTGCTCGGCGACCACCTCGCGCGCTGCGGCCCAGGCCTGCTCGGGCGGAGCGGTCCCACCGACGCTCGGGTAGTGCAGCGCGAGCCCCGGCGCCCGGCGTTCGAGCACCAGCCGGTGCAGCGCGCCAGCCAGCCGCAGGGACGGCACGCTGCCCGAGGGGTCCTCGGCGTGGGGCGCGAGCAGGTCGCGCACCGGCCCCGGCTGGGTGTAGTCGCGGGCGGCACCCTCGAGCAGCGCGGCGGTGAGCGGGCTGCCGTGCTCAGCGCACTGGCGGGCCTGCGCGCGGAACCGCTCGACCAGCGTCGTCACCCGAGCGCGACCTGGGCGCGGTGTGGATCGCGCAGGTCGGTGCCGGCGGCCAGCCAGCGCTCCTGCAGCGCGGCGGCGCCATGGACCCGCTTCCAGGCCGCCTCGTTCGGCGTCATGGGCAGCAGGGGCAGGAAGCGCACCGGCTCGACGTCCTCGCCCAGGTCGAGGTCGGGGACCAGGCCCCCCGGTTCGCCGACCAGGACAGCGGTGAAGGGCGCGCCGTCCCAGAGGGGTTCGCCGAGGTCGAGCCCGGCGCCTGCGGCCAGGACCACGCCCTCGATCGCGGGGCTGGCGGCGAGCGCGGCCAGCCGGCGCAGGACCGAGTCGGGCCGGGCCCGCAGCGACAGCAGCAGCTCGGCGCGCGGCCCGTCGGCGAGGACCACCTCCGCGCCGGGGTCGCCCATCGGCGTACGCGACATGCCCAGAGTGGCGTAGCGGGTCAAGCCCTCACCGTCCGGCCCGAACCGCAGGACGTCGATGCGCTCGGCGCCGAGGAACGAGACGCCCGCGCGGCCGCTGTCGTGGCCGAGCACGCTCACGAGGTGGGCCTCCACCTGCAGCAGCACGCTGTCCGGGTCGGCCACCCTCGGAGTCTAAGAACCCGCGGCGGTGGGCGACGGCACCGGAGGAGTACGGCGGGGGTCAGGTCTTGGCGGCGTAGTCGCGGAGCAGGCCGCGGCTGATGATCGTCTTCTGGATCTCCGAGGTGCCCTCACCGATGAGCAGGAACGGCGCCTCGCGCATGAGCCGCTCGATCTCGTACTCCTTCGAGTAGCCGTAGCCGCCGTGGATGCGGAACGACTCCTGCGTCACCTCGTTGCAGTACTCGCTCGCGAGCAGCTTGGCCATCCCGGCCTCGACGTCGTTGCGCTTGCCCGCGTCCTTGAGCCGCGCGGCGTTGACCATGAGGGCGTGCGCGGCCTCGACCTTGGTCGCCATCTCGGCCAGCTTGAACTGGATCGCCTGGTGCTGCGCAATCGGCTTGCCGAAGGTCGCGCGCTGCTGCGCATAGGCGATCGCCAGCTCGAAGGCGCGGATCGAGATGCCGCAGGCACGCGCCGCCACGTTGACCCGGCCAACCTCGACGCCGTCCATCATCTGATAGAAGCCCTTACCCCTGCCGGCCTCACCGCCGAGGATCGAGGAGGCGGGGACGCGGGCGCCGTCCAGCACCATCTCGGTCGTCTCGACGCCCTTGTAGCCCATCTTCTCGATCTTGCCGGGGATGGTGACGCCCTGCGCTGTCTCACCGAAGCCGGGCACCTTCTCCACCAGGAACGTCGTCATGATCCGGTAGACGCTGACGCCGCCCTCATCGGTCTTGACCAGGGTCGCGATCAGCCCGGCCCGCGCGCCGTTGGTCAGCCACATCTTCTGGCCGTCGAGGACGTAGTGGTCGTCAGCCCCGTCAGAAACGCGCACGCCCTTGCTCGTGATGGCCGCGACGTCGGACCCGCAGCCGGGCTCAGACATCGAGAAGCCACCGCGGATCTCGCCGGCTGCCATCAGCGGGAGCAGCCGGTTTTTCTGCTCGTCGGTCCCGTGCTGCTTGAGCATGTAGGCCACGATGAAGTGGGTGTTGATGACGCCCGAGACGCTCATCCAGCCGCGCGCGATCTCCTCGACCACCAGCGCGTAGGTGAGCAGCGACTCGCCGAGGCCGCCGTACTCCTCGGGGATCATGAGCCCGAATAGGCCCATCTCCTTCATGCCCTCGACGATCGCCTCGGGGAACTCGTCCTTGTGCTCGAGGTCCGTCGCGTACGGGATGATCTCCTTGTCCACGAACCCGCGGACGGTCGAGAGGATCTCGGTCTGGATCTCGGTGAGACCCTCGGTGGCGGCGAGGCGGGCCATGTCGCTCCTGTCGGCATCAGGCCGGGCGGCGCCGGCCGTTCGCCCCGAGTCTCCCACTCAGGGCGGGGCGCCCACCAGTCCGAGGTGGGTGACGCGGCTCACCCGGTCTACTCCACCGGGACGCTGGGCTCCACCGACCGGCTGCTCGCCCGGATGACCAGCCCGAGGCCGGTCACGAGCAACACCGCGGCGGGTACGGCGAGCAGCGGCGGTTGCTGGTCGAGGAAGAGCGCCGCGATCAGGGCCGCCCCCGGGATCTCCAGCAGGATCGACAGGCTGACGACGGTCGGGCTCGTCGTACGCAGGATGCGGTTGAACAGCGAGTGCCCCAGGAGCTGGGCGCCGGCGGTCAGGGCCACCAGCTTGAGCCAGTCATCCGCGTCGTAGCCGGTCAGCGCCTGGCGACCGACGACGCAGACGACCAGGAGCAGCACGGCCGTCGTGGAGTAGCACAGGGCGGTGTAGGTCGTGGTGCTCACCGAGCGGCGCACCTCGCTGCCGGCGACCATGTACGCCGCCGCGAACATCCCCCCGGTGACCGCGAGCAGGTCGCCGACGAGGGCGGTCGTGGACAGCCGCAGGTCGACGCCGGTGAGCAGCAGGGCCCCCGACATGGCCACCGCGATTCCGACCCAGACCCGGCCGCCGACGGGAGCCCCCCGCAGACCGGAGAGCAGCGCGGCCCAGACCGGTTGCGTCGCGACCAGGGCGGTGGCCGAGGCGACGCTCGTATAGCTCAGCGACGGGATCCAGGCGGCGAAGTGCAACGCCAGCAGCGCGCCGGCGAGCAGGGCCAGCCGTCGCTCGCGCCGGTCCAGGCCGCGCAGCTCGTCGCGGGCGGTGAGGAGCGCGACCGGCAGCATCACGCCCGCGCCCATCGCGTTGCGCCAGAAGGCAATGGCGAGGGCAGGTACGGCGGTCGCGGCAATCAGCGGCCCCGACGTCGAGACCGCGACCAGCGCGATGGAGAGGTAGACCGCGTCGCTCCCCACGGGCCGGCCGAGGGCGGGGGGCGCAGACGTGCTGGTCACTGGCACCACAATGCCAGGGTGGACGCGGACACCGAGGAGGCCATGCGGCGCAGCGCCGTCATCTGGGTGCTCCTGCACGACAGTGGCCGCAGCTATCCGCTGTGGCACGTCTGGCACGAGGGTCAGGCCTACGTCCTGACGGGGCCGGGCGAGCAGGAGCTGCCAGCGTGCTCGCAGGTTCGTGTCGTCGTACGCAGCAAGGAAAAACCGGCGGAGCGAGCCGGTGAGTGGACGGCATCGGTGCGCATCATCGACCCGGCGACCCCGGAGTGGGACGCCGTCATCCCCCTGCTGGCCGAGCGCCGCTTGCACGCGGTCGAGGGAGCCGAGCAGCGCTGGGCCGCGCACTGCCTGGTGCGCGCTCTCGTCCCGACGACCTAGCCCGCGGGGATGCGGATCTCGCCACGCGCGACGGGGGCGATCGAGCCGCTGACCTGAGCGCGCAGGGGCCGACCAGCCTCGGCATCGACGGTGCAGCGCAGGA
Source organism: Frankiaceae bacterium (assembly GCA_031424715.1). Classification (GTDB taxonomy): domain Bacteria; phylum Actinomycetota; class Actinomycetes; order Mycobacteriales; family SCTD01; genus RYN-124. The sequence continues at coordinate 10,038 of JANPHZ010000241.1, read as the reverse complement.
ACGACGCGCGGCCCATCTCGACGCCCTGCACCACCTGGTAGTGCTGCTGGCCATCAGCCCCCAGCGCGCCCGAGAGCACCAGGTGCAGCCCGAGACCCAGGGCCGCTGATCCGGTGGCCGGGTCCTCCGGCACACCGGCGCCGGCGGCGAACACCCGCGTCCAGGCCACGGAGCCGTCCCAGCAGAACGCACTCACACCCGCGCCCCCGTACGCCGCAACGGCGCCGAGGTCCGGCCGGATCCGCGCCAGTGCCGACCGCGTCACGGGCACGACGTGGAAGTCGATGCCACAGCCGACCCGACGCGCCGGGCCGGTGCCGTCGACCGCAGACAGACCGAGGGCGGCGAGCAGTCCCTCGGCGGGGATCTCGTCACTCCAGGAAGGAGCCCCGCCGGTGAGCGTCACCCACCCTGGCTGGACGTCGAGCGGGAGCAACCCGGCGCCGCAGGACATCGTCACCCGGCCGGCCTGGATGCGACCGAGTCGCTGCAGCACCTCGGCAGCGCCGAGCGAGGGGTGACCCGCGAACGGCAGCTCCTGCTGGGGCGTGAAGATGCGCAGCCGGTAGTCCGCGCCATCCGACGCCGCCATCGGGAAGGCGGTCTCGGACAGGTTGAACTCGCGCGCGATCGCCTGCAGCTGCTCGGTGGACAGCGCGTCGGCATCGAGGACGACCGCGAGGGGGTTGCCGGCGAAGGGTCGGTCGGTGAAGACATCGACGACCTCGTACGACAGCAATGAGGTCACGGCATCGTCATGCCGCCGTCCACCGGCAGCGTGATCCCGGTGACGTAGGCGGCCGCGTCGCTGGCGAGGAAGACGCCGACCGCGGCGAGCTCGGCCGGGTCACCGAGGCGACCGGCTGGCGTGATCATCTTGACGAGTTCGGCCTCGCCGTCAGCCATCTCCCCGGTCATCTCGGTGGGGAAGTAGCCCGGCGCGATGGCGTTGACCCGGATGCCCTTGCGACCGGTCCACTGCTGGGCGAGGTCGCGGGTGAGCCCGATGAGGCCGGCCTTGGAGGCGGCGTAGGCGGCCTGCGGCAGGTGACGCGGGTGCTGGCCCATGACCGAGCTGTTGTTGATGATGGAGCCGCCATCTTTGGCGGCCCGGCCGAAGGCCTGCGCCATCCAGTAGGCGCCCATGAGGTTGACGTCGATGACCTTGCGGAACTGCTCCGGGGTTTCCCGGGTCGCGGCGGCCGCCCAGCCGAGCCCGGCGTTGTTGACGAGGATGTCGACGCGACCCAGCTGCTCGACCCCGGCGGCGATGAGGGCGGTGCACTGCTCCGGGTCGGTGACGTCGGTCTCGACGGCGACGAACCGGCGGCCGGCCGCCTCGACCAGCTTGCCGGTGTCACCGAGCCGGTCGACCCGGCGGGCGCCGAGGACGACGTCGGCCCCCGCCTCGGCGAAGGCCTGCGCGAAGGCCACCCCCAGGCCGGAGGAGGCACCGGTGACCACCGCCACCTTGCCGTCGAGCCGGAACAGGTCGAGAACGCTCACGCAAGCCTCCAGGAGTCGGGGATCTGCGGCCCAGCATGCCCGTCCGGCGTCCCCGGTCGTACGCCGCCCCGGCGGTAACCTGCCGTACCAGCGAGTGACAGGGGGCGAGGCGGTGAGCACCGGTACACGGGTCTTCGTCGCCCGCGCCGCCGGGCTGCCCGTCTTCGACCCCAACGGCGACCAGGTCGGCCGGGTCCGCGACGTCGTCGTCGTCCTGCGCATCGGTCGCGAGTCTCCGCGGGTCCTCGGCCTCGTGGTGGAGATCGGCGCGCGCCGGCGGATCTTCGTGCCGATGGGCCGGGTCACCACCATCGACCCGGACGCCGTCATCCTCGCGACCGGCACGGTCAGCCTGCGTCAGTTCGAGTCGCGGCCGGGCGAGACGCTGGTGCTTGCCGAGCTGCTCGACCGCCGGGTCACGCTGCACGAGGACGCCGCCGCCGTGACGGTTTTGGACATCGCGATGGAGCAGACCCGCACCGACTGGTTGCTCACCCGCATCGCCGTACGCATCGGTGGGGGCGGGCTGCGCGGGCGACGCAAGGGCGAGGTGCGCCAGGTCGAGTGGGACCAGGTCGATGGCTTTGCCGTGTCCGAGGACAGCCAGGGCGCGGCCAACCTGCTGGCAGTGTTCGAAAAGCTCCGCCCGGCCGACCTCGCCGGCGTCATGGCCGACCTGTCCGGAAAGCGCCGCGCCGAGATCGCCGCCGCGCTCGATGACGAGCGGCTCGCCGATGTGCTCGAGGAGATGCCCGAGGACGAGCAGGTCGAGCTGCTCGGCGGCCTCGAAGACGAGCGGGCCGCCGACGTGCTCGAAGCCATGTCGCCCGACGACGCCGCCGACCTGCTCGGTGAGCTGCCGGCCGCCGAGGCCCAGCGCCTGCTCGAGCTGATGGAGCCCGAGGAGGCCGAGCCGGTCCGCCAGCTGCTGGCCTACGCCGACAACACCGCCGGCGGCCTGATGACGAGCGAGCCGGTGATCCTGCCGCCCAACACCACGGTCGCCGAGGCGCTGGCCCGGATCCGGCACGCCGACCTGTCCCCCGCACTGGCCGCGCAGGTCTACGTCGTACGACCGCCGTACGAGACACCGACGGGGCGCTACCTCGGCACCGCGCACTTCCAGCGGCTGCTGCGCGAGCCGCCGAGCTCGCTGATCAGCTCGGTCGTCGACACCGACATCGACCCGCTGACCGCCGACTGCCCGCTGAGCGAGGTCACCCGCCACCTCGCGTCGTACGACCTGATCGCTGCGCCCGTCGTCGACAGCGAGCAGCGGCTGCTCGGCGCCGTGACCGTCGACGACGTCCTGGACCACCTGCTGCCCGCTGACTGGCGCGAGTCCCGGCAGGTGCGCGTTGGCTGAGCCGCGGGGCTCGCGGCCGGCCCGGCGTACTCGCCTGGACACCCCGCTCGACCCTCGCTCGCTGTCGCCCTTCCCGCGCGCCCACTACGACCCCGAGGCCTTCGGTCGCGTTTCGGAGCAGATCGCCCGCTTCCTGGGTACGGCGCGCTTCCTCGTCTACATGACCGTGTTCATCATCGTCTGGGTCGTCGTCAACATCACCCCGATCGCCTTCGACCCCTACACCTTCACCTTCTTGACCTTGCTGCTCTCACTGCAGGCGTCGTACGCCGCACCGCTGATCCTGCTCGCGCAGAACCGCCAGGCTGACCGCGACCGGGTCAGCCAGGAGGAGGACCGCGCCCAGAACGCGCGACTGCAGGCCGACGTGGAGTACCTCACCCGTGAGGTCGCGTCGCTGCGCCAGGCCCTGGGCGAGGTCGCCACCCGCGACTTCCTGCGCGAGCAGCTGCGCGAGCTCGGCGACGAGCTGGCCGAGCGGACCGAGACGACGTACGACCCGCAGGTCCGCGAGCGCAAGGCCGAGCGGGAGCGCAAGGCCGAGCGCAAGAAGCGGCGCGGGCAGAGCGAGCCTGCGCCGAGCTATCCCGGCCTCGGCGAGCCCTTCGTCGGCGAACCTGATCCGGGGGGTCGATGACCACCGGCGACCAGCGCTGGCTCGGCAGCCGGCCGGCCGCGCGCCGACCGCTCGGCGAGGTGCTGGTCCTTGCCGGCCTGCTGACGCCTGAGCAGCTCGAGCAGGTCCTGGCGCTGCAGCGAGCGGACCCGGCGCACGCCCGCCGGCGCCTCGGTGCCGTCGTCGTCGAGGCCGGCCTCGCGACCGATCGCCAGGTGGCCGAAGCGCTGAGCCAGGCACTCGGGCTCGAGGTCGCCGACCTGACCCAGCGCACCGTGGATCGCGAGCTGGTGCGGCAGCTGCCCCGTGCCGTCGCCGAGCGCAGCAACGTCCTTGTGCTGGGTCGCAGCGGGAGTCGCGTGACGATCGCGACGAGCGACCCGACCAACGTCGTCGCCCTCGACGACGTCAAGCTGCACACCGACGCCACCGAGCTCGAGGTGCTCGTCGCCACGCAGGATCAGGTGCGCCAGCAGCTCGCGCGCGCCTGGAGCCTGGCCGAGGACGCCTCCGGGATGTCGAGCATCCTCGACGACTTCGGCGGCCCGGCCGAAGCCGCGCCGCGCGAGGACCACGCGGCGCCGTCGGTCGAGGCGGCGCCGATCGTCAAGCTCGTCGACGTGATCCTCGCCGACGCCGTCCGCGCCCGCGCCAGCGACATCCACCTCGAGCCGCAGGCAGGCGACCTGCGCATCCGCTACCGCGTCGACGGCCTGCTTCGCGACGTCATGACCGTGCCGCGCAACGCGACCGCCGCGGTCATCAGCCGCATCAAGATCGTGTCCGGGCTCGACATCGCCGAGCGCCGACTCCCCCAGGACGGCCGGGCCAAGCTCGACGTCGACCGCGCCATCGTCGAAGCGCGGGTCTCGACGCTGCCGGCGCTGCACGGAGAGAAGGTCGTGATCCGGCTGCTGGCGCGCGCCGAGTCAGTGCCGCGGCTCGACCAGACCGGGCTCAGCGGTGCGCAGCTCGAGGCAGTGACCTCAGCGCTCGTGCAGTCGCAGGGCCTCATCCTCATCACCGGACCGACCGGCTCGGGAAAGACCAGCACGCTCTACGCCGGCATCGCCCATGTCAGCACCCCGGACCGCAACGTCGTGACGCTCGAGGACCCGGTCGAGATCGAGCTCGCCGGCATCACCCAGGTGCAGGTCAACAACCGCGCCGGCATGACCTTCGCCCGCGGCTTGCGCAGCGTCCTGCGCCAGGATCCCGACATCGTGCTGGTGGGCGAGACCCGCGACCAGGAGACCGCCGAGCTCGCTTTGCAGGCCTCGCTGACTGGGCACCTGGTGCTGACGACCCTGCACACCAACGACGCGGTCGGGGCGGTCACCCGGCTGGTCGACATGGGCGTCGAGCCCTTCCTGGTCGCTTCGTCGCTGACCCTGGTGGTCGCGCAACGGCTCCTGCGTACGCCGTGCGCAGGCTGCGTCGCGCCCTACGTCCCCTCGCCGCGCACCCTGGCGCTGCTCGGGATCGGCGAAGCCGACCTGGCCGGCGCGACCCCGCGCCGCGGCAAGGGCTGCACCGAGTGCGGCTCCACCGGATACCTCGGCAGGACAGGGGTTTTCGAGGTCCTGCCGGTCAACGCGCAGCTGCGGCACGTCCTGCTCAGCACCCCGACCGAGGCCGCCATCAGCGCTGCTGCCCGGGCCCACGGGATGACCACGATGCGTGCCGCCGCCCTGCAGGCCGCGCACCGGGGCGAGACGACGTACGAAGAAGTGCTGCGGGCGACGCACGTCGACGACGTGGCCGGGCCGCGCTGCCCGTCCTGCGCGCGAGCGCTCGCCGACGACATGCTGGCCTGCCCCTGGGACGGCACCCCCGTCGGCGAGGACCGGTGCAGCGGCTGCGACCGGCAGCTCGACCCGCAGTGGCGCACCTGCCCGTGGTGCCGCACCGAGGCGCCGGTGCGGGCTGGCGTTTCGGAGCCGGTGGCGGACCGGCTGCCGCGGCTGCTCGTCATCGAAGACGACCTGGTCACCTGCTCGCTGGTCGAACTCGCTCTCGCTGACCGGGCCGAGGTGCTCCTCGCGCACACCGCCGAAGAAGGGCTGGCGCTGGTCGGGAGCGAGGACCTCGACGCCGTCCTCATCGACAACCAGCTGCCCGATCTGACCGGGCTCGAGATCATCCGGCTACTGCGCACCGACCCGGGCACGCTGACCCTGCCGCTGGTGATGTTCACCGCGTCGGCGTCGCCCGATCTCGAACGTGACGCGCGCCGGGCCGGGGCTGATGACTACCTCGCCAAGCCGGTTGACCCCGAGGTGCTCGTCGAGCGGGTCCTGGGGCTGGTCCGTAAGCCCGGTGCTGCCTGACGCCGACAGTCCGACACCTCACCGAGGGCACCCTCTAACCTCAACACGTGCGCAGCGCCAAGGACTTCTTCCGCCCCCTCGCCGTCGGTGCCCCCGAGCCCCTCCGCGAGATCCCGTTCCGCCCGTCCCGGATGATCCACTTCTTCGATCCGTCCAATCCGAAGATGGTCGCCAAGGTCCCGGAGATCGCCGGCAAGGTCGACGTGCTCCTGGGCAACCTCGAGGACGCGATCCAGGCAGACAACAAAGTTGCTGCCCGCGAAGGGCTGGTGAAGGTCGCGCAGTCGTTCGAGGGACCGGCGCAGCTCTGGACCCGGGTCAACGACCTGGGCAGCCCCTGGGTGCTCGACGACCTCACGACGCTGGTCACCGAGGCCGGCTCGGTCATCGACGTCATCATGATCCCGAAGGTCGAAGGGCCTGAGGACATCCACTACGTCGACCGGCTGCTCGCCCAGCTCGAGGCGCGGGCCGGCGTCACCCGGCCGATCCAGCTGCACGCGATCCTCGAGACCGCGCGCGGGGTCGCCTCGGTCGAGGAGATCTGCGCCGCCTCGCCGCGCATGCAGGGCATCTCCCTCGGCCCCGCCGACCTCGCGGCCAACCGGCGGATGAAGACGACCCGGGTCGGCGGCGGTCATCCGGGCTACCTCGTGCGCGAGGACCCCTCTGCCGACGAGACGGCGCCGCGCGCGACGTACCAGCAGGATCTGTGGCACTACACCGTGGCGCGGATGGTCGACGCCTGCGCGATGAACGGGATCTACCCCTACTACGGGCCGTTCGGCGACATCAAGGACGTCGTCGCCTGCGAGGACCAGTTCCGCAACGCCTACCTGCTCGGCTGCGTGGGCGCCTGGTCGCTGCACCCGGTGCAGATCGACAGCGCCCGGCGCGTCTTCTCCCCCGAAGCTGCGGAGGTCGCGTGGGCGCGCCGCGTCGTCGAGGAGATGGGCGAGGACGGTCGTGGCGCGGTGATGATCGACGGCACGATGCAGGACGATGCGACGTACAAGCAGTGCAAGGTGGTGCTGTCACTCGCGACCGAGCTCGCTGCGCGCGACCCCGAGCTCGCTGCGGCCTACGCCCTATGAGCGGCGTGCGCTCTACGGGCGGTCCGCGCTCGGGTCGAGCCCCCTCCGCGATCACCGCCGACGCGCGAGCGTGCGCCGGAGCCCCCGCTGGCAGTGATCGACTCGGAGGTCCCCGATGAGCGGGGTGCTGCGCTCGGCGCTCTACATGCCGTCGTCCAACGAGCGCGCGCTCGAGAAGGCCAAGACCCTCGCGGCTGACGCGATCATCTTCGACCTCGAGGACGCCGTCGCCCCCGACGCCAAGGAGGCCGCGCGCGCCAACGCGGTGGCCGCGGTCGGATCCGGGGAGTACGGCGACAAAACCCTCACCATCCGCTGCAACGGGCTCGACACCCCGTGGGGCGCCGACGACCTGCGGGCTGCTGCTGCGGCGCGGCCGGACGCGATCGTCGTCCCCAAGGTCAGTGGCCCGGAGCACCTCGGTCAGGTCACGGCGCTCACCGGCGACGTGCCGATCTGGGCGATGGTCGAGACGCCCGCGGCGCTGTTCGCGATCCGCGAGATCTGCGCGGCGCCGCAGGTGAGCGTCCTGGTCATGGGCACCAACGACCTGGTCAAGGAGCTGCGCGCGGCGATGGTGACGGGGCGGGCCAACCTGCTGCCCTACCTGTCGACGGCGCTGCTCGGCGCCCGCGAGGCCGGCAAGGCGATCCTCGACGGCGTCTACAACGACGTGAAGAACCCCGACGGGTTCGCCGCCGAGTGCCGGCAGGGCTTCGAGATGGGCTTCGACGGCAAGACGCTGATCCACCCGTCGCAGGTCGACCCGTGCAACGAGGTGTGGGCGCCGTCTGAGGCCGAGGTCGCCCACGCGCGCGCGGTGATCGCGGCGTTCGAGGAGGCGGCGCGCGACGGCCGCGGCGTCGTGACCGTCGACGGACGGATGGTCGAGAACCTGCACCGCGACATCGCCGTACGCGTGCTGGCGACCGCGGACGCCATCGCCTCGCGCTGACCGCGTCGCTGCTCTCGCAAGGATCGCGGACCTGTGGGGGTCAGGGCCCCCACGCCTCCCCGATCCCCGTCACCCCACCTGACGAATAGCAAGATCATTGCCTGTCCTGCGCGGGACACGCCGGCGTGGCGACCCGCCAGACAGACAATGATCATGGGGAGAGGCCAGGCGTACGTCGACGCGCGCACGTAGCCTTGTCAGCACCATGACGACCCCCACCGCTGACCAGCTCACCGCCGCGCTGTCGACCGTGATCGACCCGGAGATCCGGCGCCCGATCACCGAGATCGGGATGGTCAAGGGCGCCACCGTGGACGCCGACGGCACGGCACACGTCGGCATCTACCTCACCGTCAGCGGCTGCCCGATGAAGGAGACGCTGACCCGCGACGTCACCGCCGCGGTCGGCGCCCTCGACGGGGTCACCAGCGTGCAGGTCGAGCTCGACGTCATGAGCGCCGAGCAGCGCCAGGCCCTGCAGACGCTGCTGCGCGGCGACAACCCGACCCGCGAGATCCCCTTCGCCCAGCCGGGCAGCCTCACCCGGGTCTTCGCGGTCGCCTCCGGCAAGGGCGGCGTCGGCAAGTCGAGCGTCACCGTCAACCTCGCCGCCGCGATGGCCGCCAAGGGCCTGAGCGTCGGCGTGCTCGACGCCGACATCTACGGCTTCAGCGTCCCGCGGATGCTCGGGGTGGAGCACCGCCCGACCCAGGTCGAGTCGATGATCATGCCCCCGTCGGCGTACGGCGTGAAGGTCATCTCGATCGGGATGTTCACCAAGGACAACACGCCCGTCGTGTGGCGCGGGCCGATGCTGCACCGGGCGCTGCAGCAGTTCCTCGCCGACGTCTACTGGGGCGACCTCGATGTGCTGCTGATGGACCTGCCGCCCGGCACCGGTGACGTCGCGATCAGCGTTGCCCAGCTGGTCCCGTCAGCCGAGATCCTCGTCGTGACGACCCCGCAGCTCGCGGCCAAGGAAGTCGCGGAGCGGGCGGGCAGCATCGCCCTGCAGACCCACCAGCGCATCGCCGGCGTGGTCGAGAACATGAGCTATCTGCCGTGCCCCCACTGCGGCGACCGGATCGACGTGTTCGGCAGCGGCGGCGGGCAGTCCGTCGCCGAGTCGCTCAGCCGCAGCCTCGGCGCCACCGTGCCGCTGCTCGGGCAGATCCCACTCGACGTGCGCCTGCGCGAGGGCGGCGACAGCGGCACGCCGCTGGTGCTCAGCGACCCCGATGCCCTGGCCTCCAAGGAGCTGCTCACCATCGTCGATGCCCTCACCGGCAAGCCGCGCGGCCTCGCCGGTCTCTCTCTGGGACTCTCCCCCGCCCAGCGCTAGGTCGTGTCGGGGTCCCAGGGGGCCGGCTCGGACGGGGCCAGCGGCCGGTAGCGGGGCGGCGCCGCGACGAGCTCGTCGTCGTCTTCGAGCAGGTGCTTGCGCACGAACTCCTTCGGGTGCAGCGAGCGCAGGTCGAGGTCACCGATCTCGGGCCCCAACTCGGTCTTGAGGTCGTCCGTCATCCCCTTGACGTAGAGCCGCAGCTTGCGCAGCCCTTTGCCCGCCTCAGCCGCCATGCCCGGCAGCCGCTCCGGCCCGAAGACGAACAGCCCGAGCACCAAGAGCACGGCCAACTCACCGAAGCCGACCTGATCGAACACGTCGGAAGCCTACGTCGCGGCCGCTAGTCGGAGGTGTCCTGCAGGGTCGCCTTGGCTTGCAGCTTCACGTCGCTGCGGTAATAGGTGAGCGTCACGGTGTCGCCGACCGCGTGCTCGCGGATGGCGATGATGAGCTCGTCGACGCTGCTCACCTGCTCGTTGTTGACCGCGGTGATGATGTCGCCGGGCTGCAGACCGGCCGCCGCCGCGGCGCCGCCCGCGATGACCGTGCGCACCATCGCCCCGGCGCGTCCACCGGCAGAGACGGTCGAGGTCATGGCCTGTACGCCGATCGCCGGGTGCGTCGCCTTCCCCGTGCGGATCAGCTCCTCCGCGACCGAGCGCGCCTCGTCGATCGGGATCGCGAAGCCCACCCCGATGCTGCCGCTCCCGCTGCCCAGGCTGCTGCCGCCGAGGGTGGCGATGGCGGAGTTGATGCCGATCACCTGCCCCTTAGCGTCGACGAGCGGGCCACCGGAGTTGCCCGGGTTGATCGCCGCGTCGGTCTG
>JANPHZ010000240.1:0-3535 GCA_031424715.1 Frankiaceae bacterium | reverse complement strand
CTCGCCATCGGACGGTTCAACCAGCGTGGTGTGACGACCCGCGGTCCGTACGATGGCGGCTCGCAGGAACGCGCGCTCGCGCAGACTTACCGCGCGTGGGCCGACAAGGTACGCGCGGACTGGCCTCGGGCGGGCGCGGTGCTGGATGGGCTGGCCGACGGGTACGACGCGGACGCGCGGCGCGAGGACGCGCAGGCAGAGCAACAAAGCGGCCAGTGACGCGTACGGAGAAGCGCTCGCTCATCGGAATGTGCGGGCGTCCATTGCACAGCGCTGCGACCTAACTGCAGCCGCTGGTGGAGTCCTCGCAGTCCTCGCAGATTTAGCAGGAGCGGCCGGGCGCATCCTGGTGCTGCAGCTCGCCAAGTGGCGCGTGGCGGAGTGACCCTGGCTGGCCCGGCTAGCGGGCCGAGACCAGCGTGGCGTGGGCGAGCGAGCGCCCGACCGGGGTGACGACCCGGTTGCGCCAGTCCTCATCGTTCCAGGCACCCGCGACGTTGAGCACCTCGAGCGCATCACTCGCGGCCTGGCCCGGCGCGTAGGGATCTACTGCCCCTGCGCCGCCCGTGACCCAGCCGGCCGCGCTCAGCAGCTCGGCTACTGGCTCCCGATGGCTGCGCCCGGCGGCGATGGCGAGCAAGACCAACGGCGTCGCCGTACGCGCAAAGGGATCACGAGGCCGGCCTGCACACCGCTCGGCCAGGTGGCGGAACAGCCCGTGCGGATCGTCGCGCAGCGCCGTACCGACCTTCGTCGGCAGCAGCTGCCCGCGGGAGAACCGCAGCAGACCGGTGCGCTGCGCCGACGCGCGTAGCTGTGCCACGTGCGGGGTCAGATCCTCCCGGTTGCGCTTGCCGATCCAGCCGTCGTCCGGCCACAGGGCGTCCATCGCCTCGGTCAACAGAGCGGGCGGCAGCCACCCGGCGGCGGTCAGCTTCACTCCGACGTCGACTCGATGCAGGAGCCAGCGGTAGCGCGCGGTGGCCGTCTCCGCGACGTCGTCGTCCACCGCCGTCGGCTTGTCGAGCCCGGCGGCGGCGAGCAGCTCGAGCAGTGCGGCCTCCTGCGGCGTGCCCCGCAGTTGTTGCTGCAGCGTGTGCAGCTCCGGCGGCATCGACCGGGTGACGCTCCAGAGGGCGAGCGCGGCCTGCGATGCGGCGAGGTCCCAGGGCGTGGCGGCGGCGTCCCAGTCGTGGATGCCGCCGCTGTCCTCCGGCGGCGCGGCGCCCTCCCCGGCCAGGAGGCCCACCTCGTCGACCGCCGGGCCGATCTGCTCAACGACCAATCGGTGGTGCCAGTTGTCGCCGTAGTCGTAGAGGTAGGTCAGCACCTCCCCCGGCGCGGCGAGCACCTCGTCCACCCGCACGTCGCTCGCCGGCACGCCGGCCGTATCCGCGTCCTCGACATCGTTTGGGCACAGGTATTTCTCGCCGTCACCCCAGTCGTCGTCGTCGAGGCTGAAGCGGTGCAGGTGGCTGTCGGTCCAGTCGAAGACGGCCTGCAGCACGCCGTGCAGCTGGTCCAGCCGCAGGGTCGAGGGCAGTGTGAGGCGGCGCCAGACCGGCGGCTGTGCACCGACGAGGTCCACGCGCACGGTCACGCCGAACGGCTCCTTGGCGCGGCGCCGGCGGCGGCGTTGCGGCTCCGGGGCGATTGCGCCCGCGCTGCAGATCCAGGGCGACTGACCGCTCGTTCCGTGGCCGGGCACACGGCGGTCGTGGCCCGTGGCCCCCTCGTGGCCGTGCGTCTCCAGCCAGAACCGGGCGCGCCGACGCTGTGGACAACCCCGTGGCTGTGTCACAGGCGGCTGCCACCGTGGGCGCATGACTCCAGACCTGCCCTTCCACCGTCCGCCGTACGACGTCATCGCCGTCTTCGACCCTGACGGCCGGCAACCGTCTTTCGCCTACACCTCAGGCGTTTTCCAGGCCTACGGCCTGCCCGAGGTCTTCGTCTGGTCGATCCCGGACACCGGCGTCGACCCAGGCGAGCAGTGGGAGCTGAGCACGAGTGACCTGCACGTCCAGCTGTCCGACGCGGTGCAACAGCTGCGCGACGGCACGGGTGGCAGCTTCGAGCACGAGCTCGACGGTGGACGGACCGTCCTGCGCAGCACGTTCGTCGCCGCTGACGACGACCTGCCCACCTACGCCCTCTCCAGCGGTACGCCGGTCCGGCGCCTGCAGCTCGAGCTGATCCGCCCGCCCGTGGGCAGGCCGTCCAGGTTGCCGGCGGCGGCGAGAGCATCCGTCGTGACGCGCACCCAGCAGTGGGCGGACCTCCTGCTCGGTCACGAGCTGCCCGTCGTACGCACGGCGCTCACGCAGCCCTACGGACCCTGCACCGCCGGCGTTGAGCTGCTCCTCGATCTGCTCAGCGATGTCGATGAGCAGTCGTTGCTCGTCTTGGCGAGCTTGGAGTGCGTCAACGGGGCCGGAACGCTGTCGGCGTTTGCCGAGCTGGACGCGCTGGCCCGCACGGCGGGCCGCGGCGCCTGGGTGAGGCAAGCCAGGGCCGAGATCGACGCCCGGATCCCCGCAGCCACGCGGCAGCTGTCGGAGGACGACCTCGAGGACGTGAGCCAGTACGCCGGCACGACGTTCCGCTGCGCGGTCACAGCCTGGGTGCTGGCCGACCTGATCGACGAGGAACTGTTCCGGCGGGCGACGGCCAGCGTGCGGGCTGCGATCACCCGCAGCGCCGGGCCGGAGGACGCCGAACCGGCACCTGCAGAGCTGATGACCCGCGCAACAGCACTGGCCCGTGATCTGGCGAGGGGCACCGTCGACCTCGCGCGGCCCGAGGTGAGCGGGGAGTCACTGCGGGCGATCTGGCTGATGGCCTGGACCGGACGGGGCCGGGCTCTCCTGACGGCCGCGGTGGACGCGGTGGACGCCGGTGCCGACGAACTGCTCCGCGACGATCACGTGTGGGAGGTGCTCGCTGCCACCCTCGTGCTCGACGTGGCTCCCGATCTGGTGGCCCTCCTGCCGCCCCGGCACCGTGCGGCCTGACCCGGTGACCCCTGATGAGCAGGTGCTGCTCGGTGTTCTCGAGCACGGCCTCACCATCGCGGGCAGCCGCGCCTGGCTGTCGAAGCGAACTCGTCGGACATGGGCACACGCATGAGGACAACGGCTTGCGGCAAGGCAGCGCGCACCGGTCGCCTCCGCGCCGTCCCGTGAAACGACCGTCGCACATCCGTAGCACGGGATGCTACGCTCCGCAGGTGAGCCGGACGATAGGGCAGCGCGAGCTGCGCAACGACAACGCGACGGTCATCGCCGCTGTGGCCGCAGGTGAGACGTTCATCGTGACCCGCAACGGCACTCCGATCGCGGAGCTCCGACCGGTCCAGCAGCGTCGTCCCCGTTTCGTGACCCGCGCCGCACTTCTCGAGACGGCGAGCCGCGGCCCTCATCTCGACGCCGCCCTGTTTCGGGCCGACCTCGACGCAGCAGCCGACCAGGGCGTCTAGATGCCGTCCGGCCTGCTCGACACGTCGGTGGTGGTCGACTGGGACGATCCGCAGGTG
>JANPHZ010000239.1:0-8434 GCA_031424715.1 Frankiaceae bacterium | reverse complement strand
TCCGCGGCTGGGCGATGGTCGTGCCGGGGGAGGCGCCGAGCTCGTCGGGGCCCAGGGCGCGGTCGTGGCCGGGGGCCTGCTGGTCGTCGGCCTGACCGCTGCGGTGGCGGCCGCCGTACCGAGCTTTCGCCGGTACGACGTGCGGGTGCCGCAGGCCTGATCAGGCCCGGTCGGACCGGGTCGTCGGGATCGGTGTCGATGCCGGGGTGACCGTTCGGGTGCCCTTGCGGCTCTGGAAGCCGCGGTAGAACGACTGGGTGGCGCGCGGGTCTTCCCGGTCGCTGATGAAGTAGGTGTCGAACTGGATCTGCTCGCGCGTCACGTCGACGACGGAGTAGCCGTGCGAGTCGAACTCGACCTCCTTGATGTGCCGGTTCATCGCCTTGATGCCGTCCTCGACCGCGATCGAGGTGGTCCGCGCGGGGCTGCCGGTGATCTCGTCGAGGTTGTCGGAGGTGACCGACGGGCAGACGAACTCGATGCCGGCGCTGGGCGACGCAGCCGTGGGAGACCCGGTGTAGGTGCCCGGGTCGGTCGGCAGGTCCGCGGCCCACGTCGAGTGGATGTCCCCGGTGAGGAAGACCGGGTCTCCGACGGCCTGCTTCAGGGCGACGTCGAGGACCCGACGGCGGTTGGCGGTGTAGCCGTCCCACGGGTCGACGAGGAGGGCGAAGCCGCTCTGCGGGAGCGCGGCCGGTGCCGGGCCGCCCTGCAGCGCCGCGAGACCTGCGGCGAGCGCGGCGGGCAGCGGAGGTGACTTGACCGGCATGATCTGCACGCTGTTGCCGAACAATCGCCAGCGCGGCGAGCCCTTCGCGGTCAGGCCGCTCTCGAGGAAGGCCTGCTGCGCGGCACCCGTCATCGTGCGCTTGGGGTCGTCGATGGTCCGGCCGTCGGTCGGTCCGACCTGCTGGTCGCGGTACTGCCGCAGGTCGAGCATGGTGAGGTCGGCGAGAGCACCGAACCGGAGCCGCCGGTAGATACGCGTTTCCACCGCGCTGCTGCCGTGGGGCAGCCGGATCGGCATCCACTCGTCGTACGCGCGATAGGCGACGTTGCGGCGGGTGGGGTAGGCGCCCTCGGTGGAAGCGGTGTGGTTCTGCGCCCCGCCGCGCCAGGTGTCGTTGGTGACCTCGTGGTCGTCCCAGGTGGTGATGAAGGCGTAGCGGCGGTGCAGCTCGGCGAGGTCGGGATCGCTCTTGTACTGCGCGTGCCGGCGCCGGTAGTCCGACAGCGACACCATCTCGGTGGCTGGCTCGTGGTCGCGTTTTCCCACCAGGCTGTCGGGCCCGTAGCGCCCGCTGCCGTTGCCGTACTCGTAGAGGTAGTCACCGAGGTGGACGACGAAGTCGAGGTCGCGCCGGGCGGCGAGGTGGCGGTAGGCCGAGAAGTAGCCGCCGGTGTAGTTGGAGCAGCTGACCATGCCGAACCGCAGCCGCGCGATGTCCTGGTCGGCCCGCGGCGCGGTCCGGGTCTGCCCGACCGGGCTGGCGGCGCTCCCGACGAAGAATCCGTAGAAGTAGGCCTGGTTGGCCTCGAGTCCACGCACGTCCACCTTCACGGTGTGGTCGGTCGTGGGGCTGGTGCGGACGGTTCCGGAGCGGACCGGCCGGCGCAGCGCCGCGTCCTTGGCGATGACCCAGCGCACCGCGGTCGCCGCCCCCTTGCCCGACCCCGGTGTCGCGGCCCTGGTCGGCGTGACCCGGGTCCAGAGGATGACGCCGTCGGGCAACGGGTCGCCGGAGGCCACCCCGTGCAGGAAGGGGCCGGCCGGGCCGGTCGTAGCCCCGGCGGCGGAGGGGGGCGAGACGAGGGTGGTGCCGAACGCTCCGGCAGCGGCCAAGGCTCCGGTGGCGGTCACGCCACCCGCGCCCTTGAGGAATCCGCGCCGACCGAGGGTGCTGCTGGTGGTGTTCACGGCGACCACTGCACCGGTTCCGGACGACCGCTCATCGACGGGCAGGTGAACGGGGCCTGAGGCAAGAACGAACACTGGCCGAGGCCCCTGACCACTCGTACTCTCAGGCCATGAGGTCGCCCATCGTTGTTGCGTTCGGCGCCTGCGTGCTGGCTGGCCTGCTGATCGCGCTGCCGGCAGCTCCCGCCCAGGCTGCGCCGACCACCGAGGGGCAGTCGACCTACGTCCCCCGCGACCCGGTGCGGGTGCTCGACACCCGCGAGGGGCTGGGAGCGCCGCGGGCGCAGGTCGGGCCCGGTGGCGTGATCGACCTCGTCGTCGCCGGCACCCACGGCGTGCCCGCCGAGGCGACCGCGGTGGTCCTCAACGTGACGGCGACCCGCACCCGCTCGGCCACCGACATCAGGGTCTACCCGACCCCGGCTGACGGCGCGTTTCCGGACGTCAGCAACCTCAACGCTGCTGCCGGTGAGACCGTCGCCAACCTCGTCACGGTGGCCGTCGGGGCCAACGGCGCGGTCCGGCTGCGCAGCTCCGGCGGCCCGGTCGACCTGATCGCCGACCTGCAGGGCTGGTACGCCGGAGGGAGCGCGGGTTCGTCGTACACCGGGCTGACGCCGTCCCGACTGCTGGACACCCGACAGACGCAGACGCCTCTGCAGGCCGGCGTGCCCAGGACCCTGGTCGTGCGGGGGTCGGCCGTGCCCGAGAGCGCGGTGGCGGTCACGCTCAACGTGACGGCGGTGACCCCGACGTCGGGGACCGACATCCGGGTCTACCCCACGCGGGCCGGTGGGAGCCCGCCGCTGGTGAGCAACCTCAACCCAGCGGCCGGGCGCACGACGGCAGCGGCGGTCGTCGTGCCGATCGGGGACGGCGGCACGGTGCAGCTGCTCAGCAGCCGGGGCTCGGTGCACGTGGTCGTGGACGTCTCCGGCTACTTCACTGCGGGCTCGGACGCCGACGTGTTCCACCCGCTGCCCCCGAGCCGGTTGCTCGACACCCGTACCACCGCCAGCCCGCTCGGGCCGGGGCAGACGCGTGACCTCGTCGTCAGCGGTACGGGGCTGGTGACGTTCTCGGCGCGAGCGATCGTGCTCAACGTGACGGCCGTGGGATCGTCCGGCCCGACTGACCTCAACGTCTACCCCCGGCCCGCCGACGCGAGCTATCCGACGGCGAGCAACCTCAACGTCGTACGCGGGCAGACCGCCGCCAACACCGTGCTCGTCTCGGTCGGCCGCGAGGGCGGCATTCGGGTGCGCAACGCCAGCGGGTCGGTGCACCTCGTCGTGGACCTGGCGGGCTGGTTCGGACCGGCCGGCGACGGTTGGGACATCAGCTGGCCGCAGTGCACGGCGCGCGGATCGACGACCAGCCGGCACCCTGACGGTGGCGCCTTTGCCGTGATCGGGCTGACGCGCGGTCGACCGTTCACCGACAACGAGTGCTTCGCCGACGAGTGGGCGTGGGCCTCGTCGCTGCCCGGCAAGCCGGCGGTCTACATCAACGCCGACGCCCCGGGATCCTCCGCCGGCGCCAACTGGACGACCGGCCCTCGCGCCGCGTCCTGCGACGGCTCCTCGACCGACGCCGACTGCGGGTGGAACTACGGCGACAACCTGGCGGCGTACGCGATCGGCAAGCTCGCTGGGCTGGGTGAGAAGCCGCAGGTCTTCCTCGACGTCGAAGGGCCCTACGACCCGGGGCCGGTGTGGCAACCGAGCGCCGGCGTCAACGGCAACGTCGTGATCGCGGCGATCAACCGGCTACGCGCCGCGGGTTACCGGGTGGGGATCTACAGCAACGGCAAGGACTGGCGCAACATCGCCGGCGGGCTGCGCCTGACCTCGGTGCAGAACTGGACCTTCCCGCACAGCGACGACCCGTGGGCGCCGTGCAGCGCGGCGAGCTCGTTCAGCGGGGGCCCGGTGGTGCTGCGGCAATACCAGGTGTCGACGGACACGCCGGTCTACGACCGCAACCACGCCTGCTAGAGGCTCACGCCTTGGGGAGCACCGGGCTGATCTGCAGCTTGGCCTCCGCGGCCATCGCCACGGCTCGGCTCATCGTGGTCCCGACGATGCCGCCCTGGCCGGGCGCGATGTGCGTCAGGATGCCGATCGCCTTCACGCCGTGCAGGCCCGCGCCGTCGGAGACGCAGGTGGCCAGCGCCGACCCCGAGTCGCCGGGAGCAGCGGCTGTGTCGGCCGCCCAGAAGGTCGGGTTGGTGCGCAGGCCCACGCCGATGCGCCCCTTGGTGGGGAAGACCTCTCCGACCGCGACCCCGTTGCCGTAGTGGCAGGCGAGGTCCCCTGCGGCCAGGGTTCCGCTGACGCTGGGACCGCTCCACATCGGCATCGATGGGCGGATCAGCGCCGCCCGGCTCGCCGGGATCTCGACCAGCCCGAAGTCGTTGCCCACGTCGCCACCGAGGCCGGTCTGGCGTGCGTAGACGACCCGGCCGAGCGGCACGAACGTGCCGGTCACCCCGGTCAGCTCGCCGCCGGTCAGGCACTCGCTCACACAGACGCGCGTGGTGACTCCCGTGGCGTCGTAGTCCTTGCCCGCGCCGTGGGTGGACACCTTCGGTCCCGGCAGGAAGCAGTGGCCTGCGGCGCCGAGGTAGCGCTTGGTGCCTTGCGCCCAGACGAAGTTGGCCGAGCAGATGAAGGTGCCCTCGTTGGGGATCGTGATGAGCAGGGCCGAGCCGGGTCCGATGCCGTCGGCCGTGTCCGGCACGGGGGCATGCGCGCGCACCGTGGTGGTGCGGTCCACCCAGTCGCTGACGTCCAGGCGGAGCCGCTCCGGCGCTGCCGACGGGACCGAAGTGCTCTGCGCCGTTGCTGAGCCGGCGGCAGCGGTCACTATGAGGGCGAGGACGGCGAGGACCAGGCGAAGCGGGCGCATGACGCTTACTTCGCTGGGCAGCAGTGATCCCCTGCCCGCGCCGGCCGACTCGTGTACGGCGGGGCGGGTCAGGCGCGGGCGGCCTGGTAGCGGTCGAGGGCCTCGCGGCGCTCGACGTCGTGATCGACGATGCGCTCGGGATAGCTCTCGGGGAGACCGCCGGGCAGCTTCCAGGGCTGGTGCACGGCCGCGCCCGCGACGCCGCGCAGCTCGGGCACCCAGCGCCGTACGTAGTCGCCGTCGGGGTCGTGGTCGAGCCCCTGCTTGACCGGGTTGAAGACCCGGAAGTACGGCGACGCGTCGGTGCCCGTGCCGGCAACCCACTGCCAGCCGTGGTTGTTGGAGGCGAGGTCTCCATCCCGGAGGTGGGCCATGAAGTGCCGGGCGCCGCGGGTCCAGTACTGGTGCAGGTCCTTGACCAAGAACGACGCGGTGACCATCCGGGCCCGGTTGTGCATCCAGCCCTGCGCGAGCAGCTGGCGCATCCCGGCATCGACGAAGGGGAACCCGGTCCGGCCCTGCTGCCAGGCGGCGAACGCCTGATCGTCGTGGTCGTAGCGCAGGCCGGACAGGCTGCGGTTCCAGTCCTCGCGGGCCGAGTCGGGACGGTGCCACAGGACGTCGGCGTAGAAGTCACGCCAGATCAGCTCGTTGGCGAAGGTCTGCGCGCCCTTGCTGGGGCCTAGGTCGGCGTGCAGCGTGCGCGGGTGCACGCAGCCGTACTTCAGGTAGACCGACAGCTGCGAGGTGCCGTCCACGGCAGGGGTGTTGCGCTGCCCGTCGTAGCCGTCGAGCGCCCGCTCGCTCCACGTGCGCCAACGGTCGAGGGCGGCACCCTCTCCGGGCTCCGGCAGCTCGACGCCGCCCAGGTCGGGGTCCTTGGGGACGCCGTCCGACGTCACACCGCCGTCGCTCCACGGCAGGGAGCGCGGCGTCAGCGCCGGGCTGTGCACGCCTCGGGTCCGCCAGGCCTTGGCGAACGGCGTGAACACCTTGTACGGCGCGCCGTCGTCCTTGGTCAGCGTCCCCGGCGTCACGCCGTACGGCGAGCCCGTCGCGACGAGCGGCACCGCGCCGAGGGCCGTGCGCACCTGCTCGTCGCGCTCGCGCCCGTAGGGCCCGTGATCGCTGCTGATGTGGACACTGCTCGCCCCGGTCTGCTCGGCGATCCGGGAGAGCACCTCGGCGGGCCGGCCGTGGACGACCCGTAGCGCTCCGTCGGTGCGGGCCTCCAGGTCACGCAGGCAGCCGTAAAGGAAGGCGAGCCGGGCCGGCCCCGAGGGCTGGCGCAACCGGTCGTCGAGGACGAAGACCGGAACGACCTCGTCGGCGGCGTCGCGCGCCGCGAGCAGGGCCGGGTGGTCGGCGAGCCGCAGGTCGCGGCGCAGCCAGAGGAGGGAGGTGCTCACGTGCCGACGCTAGGTCGGCGTACGGCGGCTCGCGACCTGAGGAGGGTGGGAGGGGAGGTGCCCCCGGAGAGAATCGAACTCCCGACGCCCTCCTTAGGACGGAGGCGCTCTATCCACTGAGCTACGGAGGCTGGCTCACCCAGGGTAGGGGCGGTCACCTGACCGGGGCGGCGCGGCGAGGGAAAACCGGTCCGTGGGCGAGCGCCGCAGAGCAACCCCAGACTGTGCGACCGTGGCCGGGTGCCTTCCGCCTTGCGCGCCGCAAGAGTTCGACGCGCTGCCCGCTGTTCCTGCCCCGGGCACGGACAGCGCCGGGAGCTGTCCTGACCGGCCGACGGCGCCGACGGGCCGTCGGACCCCCCGGTGCGCGGGCGTCCGAGGACGAGACGACGTCGTACGACGTGCTGGCTGGCGACCCCGAGAGGCCGGACGTCGAGCGGGAGCGGGCGGACGACGACCGGTTACGCCGCGAGCGGCCGCCGCACCACGACCGGGGCGGTTAGACGAGCTGCTCGACCGTGCAAAAGGCGCACCGGGTCGCCGCGATCGGGATGCTCGACAGGCATTCGCTGCACTCCTTGGTGGTGGAGGCGACCTCGGGCTCGGTCTTGAACTTCTCCATCAGCCGGGTGACCGGCTTGACCACGAAGAAGTAGACGACGGCCGCGATGATGACGAAGCTCAGCAGCGCCTGGACGAACTTTCCGTAGGGGAAGGTCGTGCCCGAGGCAGTGAACGCCTTCTCGGTGAAGTCACCGGCCGCTCCGGTGAACAGCCCCACGAGTGGGGTGATGAAGGCCTCGACGAACGCGGTGACAACGGCGCCGAAGGCCGCACCGATGACGACGGCCACCGCGAGGTCGACGACGTTGCCGCGCAGCAGGAACTTCTTGAATCCACCCATGGTCACTGTCCTTCGTGCAGGAGGGGACGTACCGGTCGGGCGCATCCTGCGCAGGTCCGCAGGCGCGGCGCAAGCAAGATCACCAAGCGGTGCTCAGGACCTCGGCTGCAGGGTGAACGACAGCCGGCTCGACAGCGCCGCAGCCGCGAGCCGGGCCGCCACCTCAGGCCGTTCGGCCACGACCACCAGCGCGCCGTCGCCGGAGGGATCGGCGGCGGTCGGGACCGCCAGGACGATGGCCGCTGCGGCGACGACCTGGGCGGCGCCCGCCCGCGGCCCCGACACGCTGGCGGTCGGGGCGGCGAGGACGTCGATCCGGTCGCCCGGGTGCAGCAGCGCCACCGAGGCGCGGTCGGCCAGGCGGACGGGTACGGCGACGAGGCCCACTGCTCCGGGCGGGAGCAGCGCCGCACCGGCCAGCCGCACATCGGTGAGGACCTCTCCGCGCCGTACGGGGGAGGCCAGCAGTCGACCGACGGCCAGCGGCACCGAGCGGAGCGCGCCGTCGGGCTCGCTCCCGCGCTGCATCTGAGTCAGGGCCAGGTCGGCGGCGGTGAGGGCCGCTCCCGCGGGCAGGTCAGTCGTGGCGCGCAGGACCTGCGCACCTGCCGCGGGCTGCGGCGCGAGGACGCCGAGCGAGACCGCCACGGCGCCGGCCGCAAGCCCGCCGGCGAGCAGGCCGCGGTAGCGGGCCACGGTCCGCGCCACCTCAGCCCGGGTCGGCCAGCTCCGTCGCGGTGTCACGGCAGCTCGAGCCGGTGGTCGATGCCGTCCAGCGACGAGGCACACGAGCAGTCCTGCTCCGCGGGCAGGGCGGCGACGACGTCGTAGAGCAGGGCGCGCAGCCGTGCGGTGTTGGCGCCGAAGAAGCGGAACACCTCGTCCTGGGTGACGGGAGCCCCGCCCTCGACGCCGGCGTCGAGATCGGTCACCAGGGCGATGGCGGTGTAGCAGAGGGCGAGCTCACGGGCGAGCACCGCCTCGGGGTGGCCGGTCATGTTGACCAGCGACCAGCCCTGGGCGGCGAACCACTGCGACTCGGCGCGGGTCGAGAAGCGGGGGCCCTCGATGACGACCATCGTCGCGCGGTCGGTCACCGCCCAGTCGACGGCGCGGGCGCAGTCTGCGGCCACCCGACGACCCGTCGGGCAGTAAGGGTCGGCGAAGGAGACGTGCGCCGCGCCGTCGTCGTGGAAGGTCTGCACCCGCCCCGAGGTGCGGTCGACCAGCTGGTCCGGCAGCACCAGCGCACCCGGTCCCAGCTCCGGTCGCAGGCCGCCGACGGCGCAGGGG
>JANPHZ010000238.1:0-4573 GCA_031424715.1 Frankiaceae bacterium | reverse complement strand
CGGCGGCTACGGCGGCGGCAGCGGCGGGGCCAACAGCAGCGGCAACGGCGGCGGCTCGCGCAGCGGCAGCTCCTCCGGCGCCTCCGACGACCCGTGGGCGAGCGCGCCCGCGAGCGGCGGCGGCGGTGGCTGGTCCGACGAGCCCCCCTTCTAGCACTCACCCAGGAGACGTCCCACGATGGCCAAGCCACCTCCCCGCAAGCTCAAGAAGAAGGTCTGCCAGTTCTGCAAGGACAAGGTGACCTACGTCGACTACAAGGACACCGGCCTGCTGCGCAAGTACATCTCAGACCGCGGCAAGATCCGCGCGCGTCGGGTCAGCGGCAACTGCAGCCAGCACCAGCGCGACGTCGCCGTGGCCGTGAAGAACAGCCGCGAGATGGCCCTGCTGCCCTACACGTCGACGGCGAGGTAGAGCGCCCCGTGAAGCTCATCCTCAACCAGGACGTCGCGGGCCTCGGTGCCCCGGGCGACGTCGTCGAGGTCAAGGACGGCTACGGCCGCAACTACCTCGTGCCGCGCGGGTTCGCCCAGCTCTGGACCAAGGGCGCCGACAAGCAGATCGCGACGATCCGCCGGGCCCGCGAGGTCCGCGAGGTGCGCAGCACCGAGCAGGCCAACGAGATCAAGGCGGCCCTGTCCGGGCTGTCGGTCAAGCTGCCGGCGCGGTCCGGCGAGGGCGGCCGGCTCTTCGGCTCGATCACCTCGGCCGATGTCGTCTCGGCCGTGACGGCCGCGGGCGGGCCCAAGCTCGACCGTCGCCTCATCCAGCTGACCGCGCCGATCAAGTCGCTCGGCCAGCACACGGTCACGGTCAAGGTGCACCCCGAGGTCGAGGCCACGCTGACCCTCGAGGTCGTCAAGGCCTAGCCCCACCCGCTCCTGTCGAAGGCCCGGCTCCCGTGAGGGGTGCCGGGCCTTCGTCGTACCCCCCGGCACCCCCGCCAGCCCCAGCCTTGCGTCAGTCACCGCGTGCGCCCTCGCCGTGTGCGCCGACTGACGTCCGGCGTCAGCCCCGGCAGCTCGGCACCCCTGGACTTACGTCAGTCACCGCGTGCGCCCTCGCCGTGTGCGCCGACTGACGTCCGGCGTCAGCCCCGGCACCCCGGCAGCCCCGGCCCCCCTCCGCCCCCCTCCGCCGGTGAACGCCGGGAAAGGTCGTCGTACGCCGCCCGGATCTGTCCTGAACACCGCGCTGATCAACGGCGAGGCGCACCCCGCGGGCACCCCCGGGGAAGTGCGTCAGGACACGGGTGCACTGTTGCTGCTCAGCTGGCCTGACGTAGCGACGAGGTAGCGCTAGGGGGGACCCCGTCGATGCCGGCTGTTTTCTTTTGCCCACAGGGCGTTCCGGCGTGGCGCGACGGTCAGCACGCTCGGCTCGGCCGGCTGTCCCCAGGGCCGTCCCGCCCCGTCCACAGCGGCGCGCCGCCGCGTCCCCACCTCGTCCCCAAGCCCCTCCACAGGTCGGTACGACGGACTTCGCGCGACCCGCCGGAACTGTCCGACCCAGCCGGTAGAACTCCTTGCGAGGCGTCCGCACCGGGCGCCCGCCAGGTGCGGAGGCGCGCGTGACCGATCGGGTGGTCGAGCTGCCGCGCCAGGGTGCCCACGCGCCGGCCGAGTTCGAGCGCACGCCGCCGCAGGACATCGCGGCCGAGCAGTCGGTGCTCGGCGGCATGCTGCTGAGCAAGGACGCCATCGCCGACGTCGTCGAGGTCGTCCGCTCGACCGACTTCTACCGTCCGGCGCACCAGACGATCTTCGACGTCGTCGTCGACCTCTACGGCAAGGGCGAGCCCGCCGACCCGATCACCGTCTCCGCCGAGCTGACCCGGCTCGGCGAGATCGGCCGGGTCGGCGGCGCGCCCTACCTGCACACGCTGCTTTCCAGCGTTCCGACCGCCGCCAACGCCGGCTACTACGCGCGCATCGTCGCCGAGCAAGCCGTGCTGCGCCGGCTCGTCGAGGCCGGCACCCGCATCGTGCAGCTGGGCTACGCCACCGGGATGGGTGACGTCGACGACGTCGTCGACCGGGCTCAGCAGGCGATCTACGACGTCACCGAGAAGCGCTCCAACGAGGACTACGCGCTGCTCGAGGACCTCATGCAGCCGACGATGGACGAGCTCGAGGCGATCGGCAGTCGCGGCGGCTCGATGACCGGCGTACCGACCGGCTTCGCCGACCTCGACAGCCTCACCAACGGCCTGCACCCCGGCCAGCTCGTCGTCGTCGCCGCCCGTCCGGGTATCGGCAAGGCCCTGGCCCTCGACACAATCCTACCGACGCCGAGCGGCTGGACCACGATGGGCGAGGTCGCTGTCGGCGACGAGCTGCTCGGGGCCGACGGACTCCCTGTGCGCGTTGTGGCGGCCACGGACGTGCTGCTCGACCGTCCCTGCTATGAGGTGACCTTCTCCGACGGCACGACGATCGTCGCCGACGCCGAGCACCAGTGGGCGACGCGGACCCGCGCCGAGCGACGAGCGGCTGCCCCCTGCGGCCCGACAGTGCGTACGACGCGCGAGATCGCCGAGACGGTCCGCTGCGCCACCGCGGACGGCCGCGCCAACCACAGCGTCCCGACCGCGGCGCCGCTCGAGCTGCCCGAGGCGGCCCTGCCGCTGCCGCCGTACGTCCTGGGAGCGTGGCTCGGCGACGGGCACTCGGCGGGCGCTCGATTCACGACTGTCGACCCCGAGATCCTGATGTGGATCGAGGCCGACGGCATCGTCGTCGTGCCGCAGACCTCGCCGGTGCTCTTCGGACTGGCCCTGCCGCCGAGACCTGCGGTGGCCGCCCGGTCCTGCGTCGTCTGCGGCGCAGCGTTCACCCCCGCGACCAGCCAGGTGCGGACCTGCGGCAGGTCCTGCGGCGGTCGGGCTCAGTTCGTCTCCGCTCCGGTCCCGGCTCCCACCTGCCCCGACTGCGGTCGGCCGTCCAGCGGAATGGCGCAGTGCCAAGCCTGCCGGGACGAGCACGGCACGGTGCCGGCGCTGCTGAGGAGCATGGGGGTGCTCGGCAACAAGCACATCCCGGCGAGCTACCTGCGCGCGAGCGAGCAGCAGCGACGCCTGCTGCTGGCGGGCCTGCTCGACACCGACGGGACGGTCAACCCCACCGGCAGCGTGCAGCTGACGACCACCTCCGCCCGGCTGGCGGAGGACGCCCGCGACCTCATCAGCGGGCTCGGCTATCGCGTCGGGGTGAGCCGCAAGGTCGTCAAGGGGCGCGCGCCCGAGTCGTCGATCGCCTTCACGTTGACCTTCGCGACCTCCGACGAAGTGTTCCGGCTCAGCCGCAAGCAGCTGGTGCACAAGGAGCGCTGCCGTGGCGGCGAGCGTTCCGGCCTGCGCTACATCACGGCTGTACGTGCCGTCCCGCGCGTTCCCGTCCGGTGCGTCGAGGTCGACAACGCCGACCACCTCTACCTCGCGACGCGGGCCATGATCCCGACCCACAACTCCACGCTGGGATTGGACATCGCGCGGTCGTGCTCCATCAAGCACGGCATGGCGAGCGTCGTGTTCAGCCTCGAGATGAGCAAGACCGAGATCACCATGCGCCTGCTGTCTGCCGAGGCGCGCGTCCCGCTGAGTCACATGCGCTCGGGCACGATGACCGACGACGACTGGGCCCGCCTCGCCCGTCGGATGGGTGAGGTCGCCGACGCGCCGCTGTTCATCGACGACTCGCCCAACCTGACGATGATGGAGATCCGCGCGAAGGCGCGGCGGCTCAAGCAGCGGCACAACCTCAAGCTGGTCATCGTCGACTACCTGCAGCTGATGCAGGGCAACAAGCGGGCCGAGTCGCGTCAGCAAGAAGTGTCCGAGCTCAGTCGGTCGCTCAAGCTGCTGGCCAAGGAGCTCGAGTGCCCTGTCATCGCCATGAGCCAGCTCAACCGTGGTCCTGAGCAGCGCCAGGACAAGAAGCCGCAGCTGTCCGACCTGCGTGAGTCCGGTGCCATCGAGCAGGACGCCGACTTCGTGATCCTGATGTACCGCGAGGACGCCATCGAGAAGGAGAGCCCGCGCGCCGGCGAGGCCGACTTCATCGTGGCCAAGCACCGCAACGGACCGACCAACACCGTCACGGTGTCGAGCCAGCTGCACTACAGCCGGTTCGTCGACATGGCCAGCGGCTGACCCGACCCGACGTCGCGATCGCCGTACGGCGAAGGGCTCGATGGGTAGGTAGGGTCCGGCGGTGAGCAAGAAGTCCAAGGGCTGGCGGGAGCTGCCCGTCCTGATCGTGCTTGCCCTTGCCCTCGCGATCGTCGTCAAGACGCTGCTTGTCCAGGCGTTCTTCATCCCGTCCGGCTCGATGGAGAAGACCCTGCACGGCTGCCCCGGCTGCAACGGCGACCGGGTGCTCGTCAACAAGGTGATCTACCAGCTGCGCGACGTGCACCGGGGCGAGATCGTCGTCTTCAACGGGGTGGACAGCTTCGACAGCGAGGTGCCCGACGTACCGCCGGGCAACGGGCTGCAGCGCGGGGTGCGTGCCCTCACCCGTCTGGTCGGTCTCGGCGCGCCCGGCGAGAAGGACTACATCAAGCGGGTCATCG
>JANPHZ010000237.1:0-5074 GCA_031424715.1 Frankiaceae bacterium | reverse complement strand
ACCCGCCATGACCGGCTTCACGCTCGAGCTGACCGAGGACCAGACCACCCTGCGCAAGTGGGTGCACGAGTTCGCGGAGAACGTCGTACGCCCCGTCGCCTCGGAGTGGGACGAGCGCGAGGAGACGCCGTGGCCCGTCATCCAGGAGGCCGCCAAGTCCGGGCTCTACTCGCTCGACTTCTTCGCCTCCACGTGGGGTGACATGACCGGCATCAGCCTGCCGATCGTGATGGAGGAGCTGTTCTGGGGCGACGCCGGTATCGGCCTGTCGATCGTCGGCAGCACCCTGGGGGTCGCCGGCATCCTCAGCAACGGCACCCCTGACCAGATCGGCGAGTGGGTGCCGCAGTGCTTCGGCACCCCCGACGACGTCAAGCTCGCCGCGCTGGCCGTGTCGGAGCCCAACGCCGGCTCCGACGTCTCGAGCATGCGCACTCGGGCGGTCTACGACGAGAAGACCGACGAGTGGGTGCTCAACGGCACCAAGACCTGGATCACCAACGGCGGCATCGCGGACGTGCACGTCGTCGTCGCGGCCGTCGACCCTGAGCTGAAGGCACGTGGCCAGGCGTCGTTCGTCATCGGCCCGGAGTTCAAGGGCAAGGGCCTGAGCCAGGGCCAGAAGTTCAAGAAGCACGGCATCCGCGCCTCGCACACCTCCGAGGTCGTCCTGGACAACCTGCGAATCCCGGGCAGCGCGCTGCTCGGCGGCAAGGAGAAGCTGGACGCGCGCCTGGCCAAGGCCCGCGAGCGCCAGGCCGCCGCGGCCCGTGGCGAGAGCGTCCAGAGCGTGCGCGAGAAGGGCGGCCAGGCCGCGATGGCGACGTTCGAGGCCTCCCGGCCCTCCGTCGGCGCGCAGGCCGTCGGCATCGCCCGCGCGGCCTATGAGTACTCCCTGGACTACGCCAAGACGCGCGAGCAGTTCGGCCGCCCGATCGTGGCCAACCAGGGCATCGCCTTCACGCTCGCGGACATGAAGACCCGCCTCGACGCCGCCCGGCTGCTGGTCTGGCGCGCGGCCTGGATGGGACGCAACCAGGTGCCCTTCACCAGCGGCGAGGGCTCGATGTCCAAGCTGTACGCCGGGGAGACCGCCGTCTGGGTGACCGAGCAGGCCATCCAGATCCTGGGCGGCAACGGCTACACCCGCGAGTACCCCGTGGAGCGCTGGCACCGCGACGCCAAGATCTACACGATCTTCGAGGGCACGAGCGAGATCCAGCGCCTGATCATCGGTCGCGCGATCTCCGGCATCCAGATCCCCTGAGGTCCACCCCGGTGGCCACTCGCGGCGCGACGCTCGCCGCTGATCGGGCGAGCCGGCGCGAAGACCTGCTCGACGCCGCCGACCGGAGCGTGGCGCGGGACGGCGCCGGCGCGTCCATGTCGGCGATCGCGGCTGAGGCCGGCATCACCAAACCGATCCTCTACCGCCACTTCGGCGACAAGAGCGGGCTCTACGCCGCACTCGCCGAGCGGCACACCGAGCGGCTGATGCAGGTCCTGCTGCGCTCGCTCGCGTCCGGGGGCGGTCCGCGCGAGCGGATCGCGGCCACGATCGACGCCTACCTGCGCGCCATCGCGGCTCAGCCGCAGATCTACCGGTTCCTGCTGCACAGCACGGAGGCGGCGCAGGCCGCGGAGGTGCGCGGGCAGGTGCAGGGCTTCGTGGAGCGGCTGGCCGACCTGCTCGCCACCGGCATCGGCCGCGAGCTCGGACTCCCGCCCGGCTCGACACGCGCTCGGGTCTGGGCTCGCGGGATCGTGGGGATGGTGCAGGCTTGCGGAGACTCCTGGATCAGCAGTGGGACCCCGCGACGAGCGCAGCTCGTCGAGGAGCTCACGGATCTGCTCTGGGGTGCCTACCGGGACGCGGCAGGCCAGGGACGATCGGGCTGACCGCCCGCTGAGGGGGATCCGTTGCGCTGGACGGCTCGGCGCGCCGTGAGCACCTGCCTGCTCGCGATCCTCGGTGTCGGGGTCGCGTCCAGCGCGCTGGCCCCGCTCGCGGGGACCGTCGGGTCCGAGCAGGGCAGCGACGAGCGGGTGGTGCTGGCGAGCGGGCGCGGCCTCGTCGTCCACGTTCCACCTCAGCTGCGCCGCGATCCGGGGCTGATCGCCGGCCGCCCGGCGATGATCGTCCTGCACGGCTTGAAGGTGGACACCGCCGAGACCGCGAGCACGACCGGCTTCGACCGGTATGCCGATCGGGACGGGCGGCTCGTTGCCTACCCCGAGGGGATCAGGGAGTCGTTCAACGCGGGGCTGTGCTGCGGTGAGGCGGTCGCCCTCGGCATCGACGACGTGAGCTAGCTGGCGGACGTGGTCCGCTACCTGCGCGAGCGAGGCGCCGGGCGCATCGCGGTGGTCGGCTTCTCCAACGGCGGCATGATGGCCTACCGCTTTGCCTGTGCGCGGCCCGAGCTGGTCGACACCGTGGGAGTGCTGAGCGCCACGCTCGAGGTGCCGCGCTGCGACGGTCCCATCCGGGCGCTCGCGCTGCACGGGGAGAAGGACGTCACGGTGCCCCTGGCCGGGTGGCGCTACTCGCCACTGCTGCGCTGCTTCCTGCGCGACGTACGCACCATCGGCGCGGCTGCCCCGACCAGCTCGATCACGCTGCGGGTGATCCCGGGCTATCGGCACCGCTGGACCGAGCCGGGCGACCCCTTCGACGCGACCCGGGAGTTCTGGGACTTCGCCCGGATGTCGCAGGCGTGACGGCCACCGCGTCGTACGTCGGCGTGGGGCTGATCACAACGGCGCGTCCCGGCGCTCAGATCGCCTCCGGGGTGGGCTAGCCTCTGCCCGCGCGCCGACCCGGAGGACGCTCCATCCAGCCCGGATCTTCGTCGCCGCTGCCGGGCACAAGACGGCGGGGCGGGGCGTTGTTCCCCCGCCGGACACAACCAGAAAGGCCCAGGACCATGGCCACCGATTACGACCAGCCCAGGCGTTCCGACGCCGACGAGAGCGCCGAGGACAGCCTCGAGGAGCTCAAGGCGCGGCGGGCTGAGGCGCAGTCGAGCAGTGTCGACGTCGACGAGACCGACCTCAACGAGGCCTTGGAGCTGCCCGGCGCCGACCTGTCGGGCGAGGAGCTGACGGTCCGCGTGCTGCCCAAGCAGAGCGACGAGTTCACCTGCTCCAACTGCTTCCTGGTGCACCACCGCAGCCAGCTGGCCTCCGACAAGGGCGGTCGCCTGACCTGCCGTGAGTGCGCCTGAGCGGATCCGCCGCAGCGGGCTGACCCGGCTCTCCCGGGCCGCCCGTCGATGACGGACGCCCCCGGCGCTACCGGTCCGCGCGACCAGGTCGCCGACCTGCTGGGCCGGCTCGGCGACGAGCGACTCGGCGGGGCGGAGCGGGCCCGGCTGATCGTCGATCTGGCGCGGCTGCTCGTCTCGAGCGCCCGGACCGCGGGAGGGCGGGCCACGTTCGGTGGCAGCGCGCTGGTGGACGCGGTCGCGGCCTACGCCCCGCACGTGCCGGTGCGCGACCTGCTCACGCTGCGCCAGCACCACGGCGGCCTGTCCGGGGCGGACCTCGCCGAGTCGCTGGTCCGGGCGGCCTCTCGCGTGACGGCCGGCATCGGCGCAGCGGGAGGAGCGGTGGCCTCGGCAGAGTTCGCCGCGCCGCCGGCGCTGCTGCTGGCTCCGGTCCAACTGGCCGCCGAGACGCTCGCCGTGGTCGCCGTCGAGATCAAGCTGGTGGCCGAGCTGCACGTCGTCTTCGGCCAGGCCCCGTTGGGCTCGCGCGCGCAGGTCGCCGGTGCCTACCTGCTCGCGTGGACCACCCGCCGGGCCGTCGATCCGCACGCCGACGCCGTCTCCGTGGTCCTCCTGCTCGGCTCGGCAGCCCGGCGCCAGCTGCGCCAGCGGGTGCTCCGTCGGCTCGGTCGCAACGTCTCCTCCCTCGCGCCCTTCCTGGCCGGTGCCCTGGCCGCTGCCGAGCTCAACCGGCGCAGCACCCGCGAGCTCGGCGAGCGCCTGATCGCCGATCTGCGCCGCGCTCGCTGACGCCCTGGCATTCACCTGATGCACGCGACTGGGCTATGGGCAAAGGGGCCCAGAATGACCAGAGACAGGCGCCGCCGACGAAACGTACGTTTTTACCCGACCTGGGGGCTCGGAAGGGACGGGAATGCTGAGGCAGGCCTCGAGCACGCTCATGTCACGCCTGTCGGCCGCGGAACCGCACGTCCGCACCGAGGTCACGATCGCGCTGCTGCGCGCCGCCGTCGCGGCCACGGGTGCCGCCTCGCTGTTCATCCTGGTCGGTGATGACCCCGGCAACGCCGGCCTGGCCGCAGGCGCCATCGCGCTGACTGTCCTCGCCATCGTCAGCGTCGTGTCCACACCGTTCCTGCCACGCCTGCACGGGGAGGCAGCGGGCCGTCGGGCCGCTGTTGTCATCACCGTGCTCGACCTGCTGACCGTCCTCGCCTACTCCGCCTACTTCGCTGACCGGCCTGGCGCCGGGAGCGCCTACCCCGCCTTCGTGCTCATCCTGGGCCCGGTGCGCTGGGGCTGGCGCGGCATCCTCTACGCCGCCGTACCCGTTGGTCTGATCGCGACCGTGTGGCCGCAGCAGACGCTGTCCGGGACGACCTACACCGTGGGCCAGATCTGGTTCCTCGTCGCGCTGTTCTCCGTGTCGACAGCGCTGATCGTCTCGGTCTCGCGTCGCACCAACACCCGGCTGCGCCAAGCCCAGGAGCAGTTCCAGGTCGCCTTCGAGCACGCCTCGATCGGAATGGCGCTCCTGGACGACGTCGGGACCGTCGTGAAGGCCAATCGCGCGTTGGGGGAGCTGCTCGGACGTGAGCCCGGCCCCCTGCTGGGCCACGGGATGGCCGAGCTTGTCGCCGAGCAGGATGGGCCCCGCCTCAGTCGGATGCTGGCCCGGCTGTCCGATCACCGACCGACCGCACGCCTGGAGGTGCAGCTCGGCCGCCCGGACCACGAGCCGCGCTGGGGACTCGTGGCGGCCTCGTGGCTGGCCGGTGGCGACCGGCTGCCGGCCCGGGTGGTGCTGCAGGTCGAGAACATCACCGAGCGCAAGGAGGCCGAGG
>JANPHZ010000236.1:0-16013 GCA_031424715.1 Frankiaceae bacterium | reverse complement strand
GCTGACCTTCGACCCGCCGAGCACCACGACGTACGGGCGCTCGGGGGTCTCGGTCAGCCGGTCGAGCACCGCGACCTCGGCGGCGACCAGCGGCCCGGCGGCGTGCGGCAGGCGCTCGGCGACGTCGTAGACGCTCGCGTGCTTGCGGTGCACCGCGCCGAACGCGTCGTCGACGTAGAGGTCGCCGAAGGCCGCCAGCTCGTCGGCCAGCGCCCCGCGCTCGGCGTCGTCCTTGCTGGTCTCGCGCGGGTCGAAGCGGACGTTCTCGAGCAGCACCACGCCCTCTGCCGCCTCGACCAGGGCCTTCGCCGACGACCCCACGAGGTCCTGCGCGACGCGGACCGGCGCGCCGAGCAGCTCCTGCAGCCGCTCGCCGACCGGCGCCAGGCTCAACGCCGGGTCGACGCCCTTGGGCCGGCCGAGGTGGGCCATGACGACGGGCTTCGCGCCGCGGTCGAGCAGGTCGCGCAGCAGCGGGACGGAGGCACGGATGCGCCCGTCGTCGGTGATGCGCCCGTCCTCGAGCGGGACGTTGAAGTCGCAGCGGACGAGGACCCGCTTGCCGGCGACGTCGAGGGCGTCCGCCGTCCTCACAGGCTCTTGCCGACGAGGGTGATGAGGTCGACGAGGCGGTTGGAGTAGCCCCACTCGTTGTCGTACCAGCCGACGACCTTGGCCTGGTTGCCGATGACCTTGGTCAGCGGCGCGTCGAAGATGCACGACGCCGGGTCGGTGACGATGTCGCTGGAGACGATCGGGTCGGTGCTGTAGCGCAGGAAGCCCTTCATCGGGCCGTCGGCAGCGGCCTTGACGGCGGCGTTGATCTCGTCGGCGCTCGCCTCGCGGGACAGCTCGACGGTGAGGTCGGTGGCCGAGCCGGTGGGGATCGGCACCCGGACGGCATAGCCGTCGAGCTTGCCCTTGAGCTCGGGCAGGACCAGCCCGATGGCCTTGGCCGCACCGGTGCTGGTGGGCACGAGGTTCAGCGCCGCGGCGCGGGCCCGGCGCAGGTCGGCGTGCGGCGCATCCTGCAGGTTCTGGTCCTGGGTGTAGGCGTGGATCGTCGTCATCAAGCCCTTGACGATGCCGAACTCGTCGTGGATCGCCTTGGCCATCGGGCCGAGGCAGTTCGTCGTACAGGAGGCGTTGGAGATGACGTGGTGGGCGGCCGGTTCGTACTGCTCGTGGTTGACGCCCATGACGATCGTGACGTCCTCGTTGGACGCGGGCGCGCTGATGATGACCTTCTTGGCGCCGCCGTCGAGGTGAGCCCTGGCCTTGGTGGCGTCGGTGAAGAAGCCGGTCGACTCGACGACGACGTCGGCGCCGACGTCGCCCCACTTCAGGCTGGCGGGGTCGCGCTCGGCGAAGATCGTGATGGTCTTGTCGCCGACCTGGATGCCACCGTCGACCACGCTCACGTCAGCCGGGTAGCGACCGAGGATCGAGTCGTACTTGAGCAGGTGGGCCATCGTCTTGAGGTCGCCCAGGTCGTTGGCCGCGACGATCTCGATGTCGGCGCCACTGGCTGCCACCGCCCGGAAGAAGTTGCGGCCGATCCGGCCGAACCCGTTGATGCCCACCCGCACGGTCACAGCTGCACTCCTCGCGTCGACGGCTCTGTCGTTGATTCTGTCGTTGGCACCGAACCTAGCCGACCCCCCTTTTCGTGATCACCGCCGACTGGCGCTCCGGCCCGCGCTCACCACCTCGCAGTGATCACGCCGCCGTACGCCGAACAGGCACGTATCAAGCGGCCGGGCGCAGCTGGGGCACGAGCTCGGCAACGACACCGGCGAGGTCCCGCCGCACCTCCTCGTCAGCGATACGAACGACCTCGATGCCGAACTCCGCCCGGATCCAGCGGTCTCGGTGCCGGTCGATGCGCCGCTGCTCGGGCAGGTCGTGGTAGGGACCGTCGAGCTCGAGAGCCTTTGCGCTCGCCTCGTGCAGCAGGTCTAGGTAACAGGCCACCCCTTCGCTGCTCGTCAGGTGCGCCTCCGTCCGCAGCCCGGTGACGCCCGCCGCCAGAAGTGCTCGCCTGAGCCGACGGGTCTGCAGCTCCAGGTCGCCGCCACGGACCTCGACGAGCGCGGCCCGAACCGCTCGGCTGCCCGCGAACCCGCGTCGACACGCTGCTCTCAAACGGTCGACGGTGGTGACGCGGTCACGCAGGGCTCGGGTCACGAGCGCGAGCACGTCCGCGGAGCTCACCTGCGCCGCCCGCTGGACGATCGCGGTCTCGAGCGCCACCACCGGCAGGGAGTGGCGCTCCACGACGTTTGCGAGAGTGCTCGCCGAGACGCGTCGTGCCACGACCGGCCGGGCGACGGACAGCCCGCGATGCTCGTTGACGCCCACCTCGATCAGCTCCGGCTCAGGCCCCCGGCCATGGACCCATAACGCCGCACCGGCCAGGAACGCGATCGGCACCCGCGCCGACAAGGCGACCGCGTGCATGTGCTGCAGGGCTCCGACCGGCTGCGTGGCGGCGACCGCCGCCGTGCGCTGCACCACCACGAGGCCACGTCTTGCGGCAGCGCGCGCCGGGTTGCTGCCCAGCGAGGCGAGGTCCACGACGCCGCCGCGCTCCAGGGCGCTGATGATCTGCGAGGGCTCCATGGGTCGAGCGTCCGTGCCCGGCACGCTCTGGGTGGAGGCCTCTGCGGCAACTGTGGACGGGTCACGCGACCTGGGGACAACGCCCCGCCGTACCGCGATCACTGCCGATCCGCACGCTCGCGCCGGACGCCCCACCGGCGGTGATCACGGCAAGGAGCGGGCTGGGCGAGAGCGGGTCACGCGACCTGGGGACAACGCCGCGCCGTACGCCGATCACTGCCGATCCGCACGCTCGCGCCGGACGCCCCACCGGCGGTGATCACGACAGCCCAACCCTCCGCAAACGATCACTGCCGAGCCGCACGCTCACGCCGGACGCCCCACCGGCGGTGATCACGAAAGGCAGGTTGGCGGTGATCACGAAAGGCAGGGCGGCGGTGATCACGAACAGGGAGCGGCTGGCACGGGCGGAACGGCCCGCCGGGCGGTTACGGGGCGGCTTCGAGCATCTCGGCGGTGACGCTGGCCTCGGTGTCGGGGATGCCGAGCTCCTCGGCCCGCTTGTCCGCCATCGCCAGCAGCCGGCGGATCCGGCCGGCGACGGCGTCCTTGGTCATCGGCGGCTCCGCCAGCGCACCAAGCTCCTCCAAGGATGCGTTCGCGTGCTCACGGCGCAGCCGCCCGGCGTGCAGCAGGTGCTCGGGCGCCTCGTCGCCGAGGATCTCCAGGGCCCGCTCGACCCGCGCACCGGCGGCGACCGCAGCGCGCGCCGACCGGCGCAGGTTGGCGTCGTCGAAGTTGGCCAGCCGGTTGGCGGTCGCCCGCACCTCCCGGCGCATCCGCCGCTCCTCCCAGGCCAGGACGCTCTCGTGCGCCCCCAGCTTGGTCAGCAGGGCGCCGATCGCGTCGCCGTCGCGGATCACCACGCGGTCGACCCCGCGCACCTCGCGGGCCTTGGCCTGGACGCCGATCCGCCGCGCCGCGCCGACCAGCGCCAGCGCCGCTTCGGGGCCCGGGCAGGTCACCTCGAGCGAGGACGATCGGCCCGGTTCGGTGAGCGAGCCATGTGCGAGGAACGCCCCCCGCCAGGCCGCCGCGGCGTCACAGGCCCCACCGCTGACCACCACGGGCGGCAGCCCTCTCACCGGCCGGCCGTGCCCGTCCACCAGACCGGCCTGTCGGGCCAGGCCCTCGCCGTCCTTGGTGACACGTACGACGTAGCGGCTGCCCTTGCGCAGGCCCCCCGCGGCGACCACGTGCACGTCGCTCGCGTGCCCGTAGACCTCGGCGATCTCCTTGCGCAGCCGGCGGGCGACGCTGCCGGTGTCCAGCTCGGCCTCGACCACGATCCGCCCGGCGACCAGGTGCAGCCCACCGGCGAACCGCAGCACCGCGGCCAGCTCTGCCTTGCGACAGCAGGGCCTGCCGATGTTCAGCCGGGACAGCTCGTCTTTGACGGCCGATGTCATCGCCATTGCTTGGCCACCTGCGCTCCTACCGCTGTCGTCACGTGCGAAAGACCTGCTCGTACGCCGACGCGAGTCGGCTGGGGTCGTGCCGGGGAGAACCGTCGTCCAGGGCAAGGGGGGCGAGGACGAGTCGGCCGCCGGTCGACTCCACGGCAGCCATCAGACCACGGGTGTCCACGACCGCCTGGCTGTCCGCCAGAACCACGTCCGGGGTGAGCTCGGGGGCATGGGCCGCGAGCACGTCGAGGTGTGCCTCCGGGGAGAAGCCCTCGGTCTCACCGGTCTGCGGGACGAGGTTGAGGACGACGACCCTCCGCGCGGCAGTGTGGACGAGCGCCTCGCGAAGGTCCGGCACCAGAAGGTGCGGCAGCACGCTGGTGAACCACGAGCCGGGACCGAAGACGACCCAGTCGGCCTCCTCGACGGCCCGAACCGCCTCCTTGCAGGCGGGCGGATCGCTGGGGCGCAGCCGCACCGACTGCACCTGACCGGACGCGGTCGCCACCGCCACCTGCCCGACGACCTCGGTGACGTCCCCGCCACGGTCGACGACGTCGGCGCAGATCTGCAGCGGCACCGGGCTCATGGGCAGGACCCGCCCCGAGCAGCCGAGCAGCCGACCCACGAGGTCGAGCCCGGCGACGACATCACCGGTCGACTCGGCGAGACCGGCGAGCAGGAGGTTGCCGACGGCATGACCGGCCAGCGGGCCTGATCCGCCGAACCGGTGCTGCAGCAGCGCCTCCCAGGTGCGGCCCCAGTCGTCCTCGCCCGCCAGCGCCGCGAGGGCCATCCGCAGGTCGCCGGGCGGCAGTGCGTCGAGCTCGTCGCGCAACCGACCGCTCGACCCGCCGTCATCGGCCACCGTGACCACGGCAGTCAGCGCAGGGGTCACCCGGCGCAGCGCCTGCAGCGAGGCCGCCAGACCGTGGCCGCCCCCCAGGGCCACCACCTTCGGGGCGCTCACTCGCGGCCCAGGTCTCGGTGGGTCACCTGCACGTCCACGCCGTGCCCGCTCAGTCGCTCAGCGAGCTGCTCGGTCATCGCGACGCTGCGGTGCTTGCCGCCCGTGCAGCCCACCGCGAGCAGGGCGTAGTGCTTGCCCTCCCGGCGGTATCCCGCCAGCAGCAGCTCGAGCACCGCGTCGTAGCGGTCCACGAACTCCAGCGCGCCGGGCTGACCGAGCACGTAGTCGCGGACCGCCGGGTCCTGACCCGTCTTAGGTCTCAGCTCGGGCACCCAGTGCGGGTTGGGCAGGAAGCGGCAGTCGACGACGAGGTCAGCATCGACCGGGAGGCCGTACTTGTAGCCAAAGCTCAGCACAGTCACCTGCAGCGCTTCTGCATCGCCAACCTCCCCGAAGGCACCCAGCACCTTGTCGCGGAGCTCGTGCACGTTCAGCCGAGACGTGTCGATCACCAGGTCGGCGGCGCCCCGCAGGTCGCGCAACAGCTCGCGCTCGGCCAGGATCCCGTCGACCAACCGGCCGTCCCCCTGCAGCGGGTGCGGCCGGCGTACCCCCTCGAAGCGCCGGACGAGCACCTCGTCCGAGGCCTCCAGGAAGAGCACCCGCGGCCGCACACCGAGCCGCCGCAGCTCACCGATGGCCGTCTGCAGGTCGGAGGTGAAGGCCCGCGACCGTACGTCGGCGACCACGGCGATCTTGCCGACCGCGCCCTGTGACCGGGACCCGAGGTCGACCATCGTCGCGAGCAGCGCCGGCGGGAGGTTGTCGACGACGTACCACCCGAGGTCCTCGAGCGACTTCGCGACAGTCGAACGGCCCGCGCCAGACAGCCCGGTGACGACGACGACCTCCAGAGGGGTGGTCATGAGCCGACCACCTCGCCCGTCGCCGGGTCGAAGGCGACCGGCCCGCTCTCGCCGGCGAGGGCAGCCACCACGGTCTCAGCGGTACGACGACCCACGCCCGGCACCTCCATCACCTCGTCGACTGAGGCGGCCTTGAGCCGCTTCAGGGACCCGAAGTGTCGCAGCAGCGCCTTGCGCCTGGTCTCCCCCAGTCCCGGTACGCCGTCCAGGGCTGATGCCACCATCGACCGGGAGCGCTTCTGCCGGTGGTAGGTGATGGCGAAGCGGTGCGCCTCGTCCCGCACGCGCTGCAGCAGGTAGAGCCCCTCGCTCGTCCGCGGCAGGATCACCGGGTCGTCCTGCCCAGGGAGCCACACCTCCTCGAGTCGCTTGGCCAACCCGCACAGCGCCACGTCATCGATGCCCAGCTCCTCCAAAGCTGCCTGCGCCGCGGCGACCTGCGGCGCTCCCCCGTCGACGACAACGAGCTGCGGCGGGTAGGCGAACTTACGCGGCCGGCCGGTCTCGGGATCAAGCGGCGAGTTGGTGGGGTTGTCCTCCCCCAGGTCGAGCTCGCCCGTCTCCTGCCGCTCGGACAGGTAACGGGCGAAGCGCCGGCGGATGACCTCGTTCATGGAGGCGACGTCGTCCTGCCCCTCCACCGAGGTGATGCCGAAGCGGCGGTACTCCGACTTGCGGGCGAGTCCGTCCTCGAAGACGACCATCGACGCGACGACTGAGGTGCCCTGCAGGTTGGAGATGTCGAAGCACTCGATGCGCAGGGGGGCCTGCGGCAGCTCGAGCGCCTCCTGGATCTCGGCCAGCGCCATCGAGCGGGCCGTCAAATCGCTGGCGCGCTTGGTCTTGTGCAGGGCAAAGGCGTGCTGCGCGTTGCGCTCGACGGTCTCGAACAGCGCCTTCTTGTCGCCGCGCTGCGGCACCCGCAACACGACGTTGGTGCCGCGCAGCCGACCCAGCCACGTGGTGATCGCCTCGGCGTCGGGCGGCAGCGCTGGGACGAGCACCTCGCGGGGGACGTCGGCGCCCTCGCCGGTCACCACGCCTGCCCCGGCCTCCATCCGCCGGTCGACCGGTAGCTCGGGGTCGGGATCGTCCTCGCCGTAGGCCTGTGCGAGGAACTGCCCCACCAACTCGCCGGTGGTGAGGTCCTCGACCTTGTCGACGACGAAGCCGC
This sequence comes from Frankiaceae bacterium, assembly GCA_031424715.1. Lineage (GTDB taxonomy): Bacteria > Actinomycetota > Actinomycetes > Mycobacteriales > SCTD01 > RYN-124. The sequence goes on along the minus strand of JANPHZ010000236.1, from coordinate 8,975 downwards.
GCTGCCCGCGCACCCGGCCGCCCCGCACGTAGAACACCTGGATGGCCGCCTCGAGCTGGTCCTCCGCGACGGCCACGACGTCGGCGTCGGTGCCGTCCCCGAGCACCACCGTCTGCTTCTCGACGGCCCGCTTGAGCGCGCCGATGTCGTCGCGCAGCCGCGCCGCCCGCTCGTACTCCTGGTCCTTCGCGGCCTGCGCCATCTCGCTCTCGAGCCGCTTGAGGAACTTCGTCGTCGACCCGGCCATGAAGTCGCAGAAGTCGTCGACGATCGCGCGGTGCTCGTCCTGGCTGACGCGGCCGACGCAGGGGGCCGCGCACTTGCCGATGTAGCCGAGCAGGCACGGCCGGCCGACCTGGGCCGAGCGCTTGAAGACGCCGTTGCTGCAGGTGCGGGCCGGGAAGACCCGCAGCAGCAGGTCGAGGGTCTCGCGGATCGCCCAGGCATGGGCGTAGGGACCGAAGTAGCGCACGCCCTTCTTCTTCGGTCCGCGCATGACCTGCAGCCGCGGGTAGTCCTCGTGCAGCGTCACCGCCAGCGAGGGGTAGCTCTTGTCGTCGCGGTAGCGCACGTTGAAGCGCGGGTCGTACTCCTTGATCCAGGAGTACTCCAGCTGCAGCGCCTCGACCTCGGTGGTGACGACGGTCCACTCGACGGACGCCGCCGTGGTGACCATCTGGCGGGTGCGCGGGTGCAGGTTGCCGACGTCGGTGAAGTACGACGACAGGCGGCTGCGCAGGCTCTTGGCCTTGCCGACGTAGACGACCCGACCGCGCTCGTCGCGGAACCGGTAGACCCCTGGCTGGGTCGGGATGGTGCCGGGCGCCGGACGGTAGGACGCCGGGTCTGCCACGGTCGCCAGCCTACGTCCGGCAGGGGGGCGGTCCGACCTGCCTTGACCCGGTCTGACACGGTGTCGAGGTGATCCAGGACGAGGTCGCCGCCGAGGTGGTCCTTGATGACGGACGCCTCACCGGCCGTGGCCGGATGACGATCTTGCGACTGACCTGGCACGCCGCCGATCCGCTCGCGGTGGTGCTCACCCTCACCGCCCAGCCGGACCACCCTTCGCTCCCCCGCGGTGAGTGGGTGATCCTGCGCGACTTCCTGCGCTACGGCTTGGAAGAGCCGACCGGGGACGGCACGGTGCGGATCCGACCGGATTTCGCACTGGACCGGGTGTGGCTCGAGCTCGAGCGACCCGGCCGGGCCGCCTGCGTGTCCGTGCCCCGGCCGCTGGTCGCGGAGTTCCTGGGCCGCACCGAGCAGGTCGTGCCCTTCGGTGAGGAGCGCAGCCAGAGCGCGATCGACGCGCTGCTCGCGCGGCTCCTCGACGACTGACAGAAGGGCCTCAGCCGGCGTAAACGTGGACCGGGATCCCCACGGTGAGCAACGGGTAGAGCCGGTCCTGCACCGCGTTGGTGACCCGCAGACAGCCGTGGCTCGCGGGGTAAGCCGGCACGCTCTTGCTGCCGTGCACCGCCCAGCCGCGGTAGAAGTACGCCGGGCGGTACAGCTCGCCGAGCCGGCTCACCCGCACGCCGTTGATCTTGCGCTCGATGCGGAAGCTCCCCAGGGGCGTGAACGCGGTGTAGGTCTGGCCCTCCGAGACGTACTTCTCGTTGTTGCCGCTGGAAATGTCGACCATCCGCCGCAGCACGCCGCCCTCGGACAGGTAGAGCACCTGCTGGCGCAAGTTGACCTCGACGGCGCGACCCGCCGTCGGGAAGCGCAGCTTGACCGGGCTGGGGGCGGCCAGCCGCGCGCTGGTCGCTCGGTCGTAGACCCCTGTCCGCCGCAGGCCCTGGGACTTCTGGAACGTGAGCACGGCGTGGAACAGGTCTGCGTCGAAGACGCCATCGACCTTGCCGACGTCGGCCTTCTGGGCGGCGAGCCGCCGCTCGAGGCTGGCCACGTCGCCACCGCTGTTGCCAAGCCGCAGGTCGCGCGGGTCCACCTGCAAGGTCAGCGGATCGGTGTAGGCAAGCAGGTAGGCCGGCGCAGCCGGAAGCACGACACGGAAGACGTTGGTGCCGGTGACGCCGGGCGTCAGCGTCCAGCGAAAGACGCCGTCGCGATCGGTGTCGAGGACCTTCACCTCACGGTAGGTGCCATCGGCGAGCCGCCGACGCACGCTGACTGTGCCCCCGGCATAGGCCGGAGCCAACGTGCCCTGAAGGACCGACGACTGCTTCAGGGCGATGCCTGCTGGCGAGAACGCCGCCCGCAGCCGGGGCTGGACGTTGGAGGCCACCGCGTTGCTCGTCGCGGCGGGCACCCCGTCCATGCCCGCGAAGCGCATCTCGTACGTCGCACTCGTGCGCGGCACGATCTTGATCTGCCCGCGGCCGTTCTGGTCGGTCGTCACCGTGCCGGCGAAGACCCGGCTGTCCTGGCCCTGGGTCTGGGAGAACAGGTCGAGCCGGGCCCCGGGGACGGGGGCGCCGTCCGGGCCGGATAGCGCGCCGATCAGGCCGAGCTGGACGCCGTAGACGACCTTGCTGGTCGAAGCCGTGAGGGTGATCGCGGTCGTGCGCTCCGGCGGTGCCGGGCTCGGCGACATGGTCGCCGTCGCGGTGTCCGACTGAGCCAGCGCCGCAGTGGCCGGTGCGGTCGCGCCGAGCAGGCTCAGGGACAGGGCGGCCGCGAGCAAGACCGGACCAGAGACGGGGCGGGGCATGCCAGAGCCTTTCGAACAATGCGGGAGGTGAGCCATGACGGTAATCGCTGCCTTCCGCGATCGCCGGTAACGCCGGTCAGGAGCGCGCCGTTGCCTTCTTGGGGGTGGCGGACTTTCGCGGCGGGCCTTTCGGTGCGCCTTTCTTGGCGGGCGCCTTCCCCGCAGCTGTGGAGGCCGGGCCCGTCGGTGGCGACACGAACCGGCTGCGGCCCGCGAGGACATCACGCAGGAAGCGCCCGGTGTGCGAGGCCTCCACGGTCGCGACGTGCTCCGGAGTGCCCTGGGCGACAACCGTCCCGCCGCCCGACCCTCCTTCGGGGCCCATGTCGATGACCCAGTCGGCCGTCTTGATCACGTCGAGGTTGTGCTCGATGACGATGACGCTGTTGCCCTGGTCGACCAGCCGGCCCAGCACGCCGAGCAACTTGCGGATGTCCTCGAAGTGCAGCCCGGTCGTCGGCTCGTCGAGCACGTAGATGGTGCGGCCCGTCTGGCGCTTCTGCAGCTCGGCCGCCAGCTTGACCCGCTGCGCCTCGCCGCCGGACAGGGTGGGGGCCGGCTGCCCGAGCCGGACATATCCGAGCCCGACATCGACCAGTGTCTGCAGGTGCCGCCGGATGGCCGGAACGGCCTCGAAGAACTCCACCGCGATCTCGATCGGCATGTCGAGGACCTCGGAGATGGTCTTGCCCTTGAAGTGCACCTCGAGCGTCTCGCGGTTGTAGCGCGCGCCGGCGCAGACCTCGCACGGGACGTAGACGTCCGGCAGGAAGTTCATCTCGATCTTGATCGTGCCGTCGCCCGAGCACGCCTCGCAGCGACCGCCCTTGACGTTGAAGGAGAACCTGCCCTGCAGGTAGCCGCGGACCTTCGCCTCGGTGGTCTCGGCGAAGAGCTTGCGCACGTGGTCGAAGACCCCGGTGTAGGTCGCGGGGTTGGACCGCGGCGTCCGGCCGATCGGTGACTGGTCGACGCGCACGACCTTGTCGAGGTGGTCGAGCCCGGTCACCCGAGTGTGCCGCCCCGGGACCTCGCGGGAACCGTTGAGCTGCTTGACGAGCACGGCGGCGAGGATGTCGTTGACCAGCGTCGACTTGCCCGAACCGCTGACGCCGGTGACGGCGACCAGCTGCCCGAGCGGGAAGGCCACGGTCACGTCCTGCAGGTTGTGCTCGCGGGCGCCGACGACGACCAACTCGCGTCCCTTGATGCGCGGACGGCGTACGGCCGGGATCTCGATGGAGCGCCGGCCGGAGAGGTACTGCCCGGTGATCGAGTCGGGGCTGGCCAGCAACTCGCTGACCGGTCCCGACACAACGATCTGCCCGCCGTGCTCCCCCGCGCCGGGGCCGATGTCGACGACCCAGTCGGCCGTCGCGATGGTGTCCTCGTCGTGCTCGACGACGATGAGCGTGTTGCCGAGGGACTTGAGCCGCAGCAGGGTGTCGATGAGCCGGTGGTTGTCGCGCTGGTGCAGCCCGATCGAGGGCTCGTCGAGGACGTAGAGGACACCGACCAGACCGGAGCCGATCTGGGTCGCAAGCCTGATCCGCTGCGCCTCGCCCCCGGCGAGCGTCCCGGCTGCGCGGTCCAGGGACAGGTAGTCGAGCCCTACGTCGAGCAGGAAGCCCAGCCGGGCATTGACCTCCTTGACGACTCGCTCGGCGATCATCCGCTGGCGGGCATCGAGCTCGAGCGTGCGCAGGAAGGTCGCGCACTCGGCGATCGACATGGCCGCCACCTTGGCGATCGACAGCCCGCCGAGGGTCACCGCGAGCACCTCGGGCTTGAGTCGGGCTCCGTGGCACTCGGGGCACGGAACCTCGCGCATGTAGCCCTCGTAGCGGTCGCGGCTGCTCTCGCTCTCGGCCTCGCTGTGCCGCCGCTCCAGGAACGGCACGACCCCTTCGTACGCCGTGTAGTAACTGCGCTCGCGGCCGTAGCGGTTGCGGTAGCGGACGTGCACCTCGGTGTCGTGGCCGTGCAGCACGGCGTCGCGCTGCTTCTTGGTGAGCTTCTTCCACGGCGTCTTCAGCGTGAAGCCGAGGCTGTCGCCGAGCGCGGCGATGAGCCGGCCGAAGTACTCGATGTTGTGTCCGCTCGACCAGGGCTGCACCGCACCCTGCTCGAAGTTCTTGTCGACGTCGGGGATGACCAGCTCCGGATCGACCTCCTTGCGGGTGCCCAGGCCGTGGCACTCGACACAGGCGCCGTAGGGAGAGTTGAAGCTGAACGAGCGCGGCTCGAGCTCTTCGAAGCTCAGGTCGTCGAAGAGGCAAGCCAGGTGCTCGGAGAAGGTGCGCTCGCGATCGGGGTGGTCCTCGGGGAGGTCGATGAAGTCCAGGACCACCAGCCCCCCGCCGAGCTGCAGGGCGGTCTCGACCGAGTCGGTCAGGCGGCGCTTGGCGGACTCCTTGACCGTCAAGCGGTCCACCACCACCTCGATGGTGTGCTTCTCCTGCTTCTTGAGCTTGGGCGGCTCGGCCAGCGAGTGCACGACGCCGTCGACCCGGGCGCGGCTGAATCCCTTGGTCTGCAGGTCGGCGAACAGGTCGACGTACTCCCCCTTGCGACCACGGATGACCGGGGCCAGGACCTGGAAGCGACTCCCCTCCTCCAGCTCCAGCACGCGGTCGACGATCTGCGACGGCTGCTGGCGGGCGATGACGCGGCCGCACTTGGGGCAGTGCGGCGTGCCGGCGCGGGCGTAGAGCAGCCGGAGGTAGTCATAGACCTCGGTGATCGTCCCGACCGTGGATCGCGGGTTGCGGCTGGTCGACTTCTGGTCGATCGAGACGGCCGGCGACAGCCCCTCGATGAAGTCGACGTCGGGCTTGTCCATCTGCCCGAGGAACTGCCGGGCGTACGCCGAAAGCGACTCGACGTAGCGGCGCTGGCCCTCGGCGAAGATCGTGTCGAACGCCAGGCTGGACTTGCCGCTGCCCGACAGCCCGGTGAACACCACGAGGGCGTTGCGCGGCAGGTCGAGCGAGACGTCCTTCAGGTTGTGCTCGCGCGCGCCGCGCACGATCAGACGGTCGGCCATCAGGTCCATTCGGGCTCGGGTGGGAAGGACGACGGGGTCCTGTCCGAGGCTAACGCCGCGGGCTGACAGCGTGCTTCCCGATCTTGGGAGGGGCCAGCTCAGGGCCAGACCGCGGCACCCGACCTCCCTGTGGCGCACGCCACATCCCGTGACAAACTTCCTTCACGCGCAGGCTCTGCGCGTGGGCGGGCAACGTCGTACGGAGGCCTCGTGGAGCAGTCCGGTCAGTCCCTGCGTAGATGGGCCCCCCTGCTGGCCGTCGTCGCCATCCAGGTGCTGCTCGTCGCCGTCGTCCCCAGCCGGGGCACGCTCCCGACCGCAGCCGGCGCGCTGCAGAGCGCTCCGTTCGGCACGAACGCCCAGGGGGTCCCGCTGGACGCGAGCGGGCAACCCGTCGCCGTGGACCCGGACACCGGATCCCCCCTCGGCCCCAGATCGAGCGCGGTCACCGGCCCCGCAGGGACGACGACGGGAACGACGACCGGGCCGGCGGGTGGCGGTTCCACGGGCACGACCGGAGCGCCCGCCGACCGGGGGACCTCCGCCGTGGGGGTGAAGGCTGACCGGAGCAAGTGCGCTGCCGACGGTGTCCGCCAGCAGGACGTCACCCTCTCGTCCCCTCCCTGCGTGCCGCGCTTCACAGGCGACAACGGTGGCGCCACCTACCAAGGGGTCACCCGCACATCGGTCAAGGTCCTGCGCTACCGGGCGAAGTCCAACCCGCAGGTCGACGCGATCCTGCGCACCCAGAACCTCGCCTTCAGCGTCGCCGAGGAGCAGCAGGCCCAGGAGACCTACGCCAAGTTCTTCGCCAAGCACTACGAGTGGCACGGCCGCACGATCGAGTGGGTGTCCGAGGTCGGGACCTGCGAGGTCAGCCCACCCGACCTGCCGTGCTTCCGCAACGAGGTAAAGCGGCTCAACGCCAAGCACAAGCCGTTCGCGGTCTTCTGGCCCAACTCCACGACCCAGGCCGAGTTCTTCGACGAGTGGAGCCGCCTGGGCGTCATCAACGCCGGGGGCTGGCACTTCAACGCGCAGTTCAACAACGCTTTGCGCCCCTACCACTGGGACGTCTTCATGGACGGCACCCGGACGGCGAGCAACATCGCCGATTACTGGTGCAAGAAGATGCAGGGCAAGAACGCCAGCCTGGCCGGTGACCCCCGGCTGCAGAGCACCCGGCGCAAGCTCGGCATCCTCACCCAGGCCTTCCCCGTGACGAAGAAGAACGCGCTCGACCTCTACGGCATGGTCACCGGAGGCAAGTGCGGCACCAAGGCTGACGCGGCCGAGCCGGTCTACACGCCCTCCGACATCGCCTCCGGGCAGCAGACGGCCAACGTCGCCGTCCAGAAGCTCAAGGCCGAGGGGGTCACGACGCTCGTCATCATCAGCGACCCGATCAACCCGACGTTCACCACCACCGCAGCCACCCGCCAGCAGTGGTTCCCCGAGCACCTCCTGGCCGGCTCCGGTGTCATCGACTACGACCCGCTGGGGCGGCTCTACGACCAGTCGCAGTGGCGCAACGCCTTCGGACCTGGCCATCTGGCCGACCCCGCACCGGTCGAGCGGACCGACGCCTACCGCGCCGCGGCCGACGTCGGCGTGCGGGACAACGGGGCAGGCAACCTGATCTTCGCCTACATGAGCCTGATCGCCACGCAGGTACAGATGGCGGGACCAGACCTCCGGCCACTCAACGTCGAGCGAGGAGTCCTCTCCCTGCCCCCCGGCGGGGGCTGGGCCGCGACGAAGAACCCTCTCGCGATCCTCATCAAGTACGGGCCGGGTGACTACACCGCCATCGAGGACAGCCGGCACACCTATTGGGACCCCAACGCCACCTCACGCATCGATGGCAAGCCCGGTGCCTACGTCGCGCTCGAGGGGGGTCGGCGCTTCGAGATCGGCACGTGGCCCTCCGGCGAGCCGCGCCGGTGACGGGTCGCCTCGCCGACGCGTGGTCCTCCCTCGGGTCCGCGCGCTTCGGCGGGCTCGCGCAGGGCGCCGTCGCGACCGTGGCTGTCGTCGCGCTCCTGCCGCTGCTGCTGACCCTGCTCCTGCCGGGCTCCCGGCCGGTCGGCGTCCTGCTGTACGGCGCGATCATCGGGTGCCTCTACGGACTCATCGCGGTCGGCGTCGTCCTCGTCTACCGCGCCAACCGGGTCGTCAACTTCGCACAGGCTGGCCTCGGGGCGGCCCCTGCCGTCCTCGCCCTGCTGCTGCTCACCGACAAGGGCGTGCCCTACCTGCTCGTGCTCCCGGTCCTGATCCTCGGCGCGCTCGCCCTCGGCGCTCTGGTGGAGATCGCCTTCATTCGCCGGTTCGCGTCGTCGCCGCGCCTGGTGCTCTCTGTCGTGACCATCGGCGTCGCGCAGCTGCTCGCCTACGTCGAGTTCCAGGTGCCTAAGTGGGTCTCCGGCGACGTCCTGCCGCCCAACACCTTTCCCACGCCTTTCAGCGGCTTCACCGCCACCCTCGGGGGCACGGTGTTCAGCGGCGACTCGCTGATGGCGGTCCTGGTCAGTGCGCTGGCCGTCGGCGGCCTGGCCCTCTTCCTGCGGCGCACGCGGCTGGGCAAGGCCGTCCGCGCCTGCGCGGAGAACCCTGAGCGTGCGGCCCTGCTCGGCATCCCCGTACGCCGGATCGGGCTCGTGGTCTGGATGCTCGCCGCGGTGCTCTCGGCCCTGGGCATCTTCCTGCGCGCCCCGTTGGTCGGGCTGCCCATCGGCACCATCACCGGCCCGTCGATCCTGCTGCCCGCCCTGGCGGCAGCGGTCATCGCCCGGATGGAGAGCCTGCCCGTCGCCTTCGGAGCGGGCATCGCGCTCGGGGTCGTGGACCTGTCGACCTTCTACTCCACGAAGGACTCCCGGCTGTCCACGGCGATCCTGTTGCCGGTCATCCTGGTGGCCCTGCTGCTGCAGCGCCGAGCCTTCTCGAGGGCGGGCGAGTTGGCCGCGGCGTCGTACCGCGCCGTCCACGAGCCCAGAGGCGTCCCGGTGCAGCTGCGGGGACTCCCGGAAGTGGTCCGGGCCCAGCAGGTCACGTGGCTCCTGGTCGCCGCAGGCGCGATCGGCCTGCCCTTCCTGCTGGGTCCGCTCTACCGCAACGACGCCAGCCTCGTGCTCATCTACGCGCTGCTCGGTCTGAGCCTGGTGCTCCTGACCGGCTGGGCCGGCCAGATCAGCCTGGGCCAGTTCGCGTTTCTCGGGATCGGCGCAGCCGTCGCGGGCGGTCTCG
>JANPHZ010000235.1:0-3042 GCA_031424715.1 Frankiaceae bacterium | reverse complement strand
ACGTCGACACCCCACGACTCGTTGAACAGCCACTCGTTCTTGGGGTGATTGACCCGGGCAACGACCCGGCCGACTCCGAACTCGGTCTTGGCCAGCAGCGAGACCACCAGGTTGACCTTGTCGTCACCGGTCGCAGCGACGACGACGTCGCACGTCTGGATGGCGGCGTCCACGAGGGTGTCGAGCTCGCACGCGTCGGCCTGCAGCCAGTCGGCACCGGGCACCGACTCGACCTTGAACGACCTGCTCTCCCGCTCGATCAGCAGCACCTGATGGCCGTTGCCCAGGAGCTCGGTGGCGATGGAGCGCCCGACGTTGCCTGCTCCGGCGATGGCGACGCGCATCAGTGGTCTCCCTCGACGGGGGCGGCGGCGCAGGTGGCGGTCACCGCGTCCAGCCGACCCGACTCCACCATCAGGTGCACGAGGTCGCCTTCCTGCACGAGCGTGGCGCCGGTGGGCAGCATGCCGTCGCCGAGGCGCGTGAGCAGGGCCACCCGCGACTGGGTCGCCTCCTCGAGCCGGGTCACCCGCTGGCCCACCCAGGACGGGTCGACGGCGACCTCGGCGAGAACGATGCGCCCGCTCGGGTCACGCCACTCGTTGAGCAGGCCCTCGGGCATCAGTCGACGCAGGACCTGGTCCGCGGTCCAGCGGACCGTCGCCACCGTCGGGATGCCGAGTTTCTGATAGACCGCGGCGCGGTTGGGGTCGTAGATGCGGGCGACGACGTTGTCGACGCCGAAGGTCTCGCGGGCCACCCGGGCGGCGAGGATGTTGGAGTTGTCGCCGCTGCTCACGGCCGCAAAGGCCTCGGCCTGCTCGATCCCGGCCTCGACGAGGGTGTCGCGGTCGAAGCCCACCCCGGTGACCTTCCGGCCGGCGAACTCGGGGGCCAGGCGGCGGAAGGCGCCCGGGTCGCGGTCGACGACGGCCACCGTCTGGCCCAGGCGCTCGAGGCTGCGCGCGAGGGCGCTGCCCACCCGACCGCAGCCCATGATGACGACGTGCACCGACGCGGCCTCTTCCTCAGCGGCTGACTAGGACTCCCGGGACGCTACACGCGCGGGTGGACGGGTCGGCGCCCGCCGGGACGCACCTACGATGGCCCGCGTGTCGACAGCGGGTGACCTGACCAAGCGCCTGCTCATCGGGCGGGCCGTGCGCAGCGACCGGCTGGGCGAGACCCTGCTGCCCAAGAAGATCGCGCTGCCGGTGTTCGCCAGCGACGCGCTGTCGTCGGTGGCCTACGCCCCTGACGAGATCTTCCTCACGCTCTCGCTGGCCGGGGTCACCGCCGTCGCCTTCAGCTGGAAGATCGGGCTGATGGTCGCCCTCGTGATGGCCGTGGTCGTCACGTCCTACCGACAGAACGTCCACGCCTACCCCAGCGGCGGTGGTGACTACGAGGTCGCCACCGTCAACCTCGGGCCGCGGGCCGGGCTGACCGTGGCCAGCGCCCTGCTCGTGGACTACGTCCTCACCGTCGCGGTGTCGATCTCCTCGGCCGCGCAGTACGCCGCCTCGGCCATCCCCTCGCTGAACGGCCACGAGGCCACGACGGCGGTCGTGGCCACGCTGTTCCTGATGACGATGAACCTGCGGGGGGTGCGCGAATCCGGTTCGGCGTTCGCGATCCCGACGTACGTCTTCATGGCCGCGATCCTCGGGATGTGCGGCTATGGCCTCGTGAGCAACGCCTTCGGCTCGCTCGCCCAGGTCGAGAGCGCGCAGCTGACCTTGCTGCCGGAGGAGCCCTACGAGGCCGGCATTACCGGTCTGGCGGGGGCGTTCCTGCTGCTGCGGGCCTTCTCCAGTGGGTGCGCCGCACTGACCGGCGTCGAGGCCATCAGCAACGGCGTACCCGCCTTCACCAAGCCCAAGTCGAAGAACGCCGCGACGACCCTCGCCCTGCTGGGCGGGATCGCCATCACGATGATCATCGGGGTCATCTCGCTGGCCAACGTCACCGGCATCCGCTACGCCGAGGACCCGGCGGTGCAGCTGCTCCGCGACGGCGTGCCGGTGGGGGAGGACTACGTCCAGGACCCCGTCATCGGGCAGCTGGCCAAGGCCGTCTTCGCCGGGTTCTCGCCGGGCTTTTACATCGTGGCTGCCGCGACCGGGATCATCCTGGTGCTGGCGGCCAACACCGCCTTCAACGGCTTTCCGGTGCTGGGCTCGATCTTGGCCAAGGACGGGTTCCTGCCGCGCCAGCTGCACACCCGCGGCGACCGCTTGGCCTACAGCAACGGCATCGTGCTGCTGGCCGCCGCCGCCATCGTGCTGATCCTGGCCTTCGATGCCCAGGTCACCAAGCTGATCCAGCTCTACATCGTCGGGGTGTTCGTGTCCTTCACGATCTCCCAGACCGGCATGGTGCGGCACTGGACCCGGCTGCTGCTGACCGAGCGCGACGCCAGCGCCCGCGGCCGGATGAAGCGGGCCCGCATCATCAACCTCATCGGGCTCATGATGACCGGCAGCGTGCTGGTGATCGTGCTGCTGACGAAGTTCCTGCGCGGGGCCTACATCGCCATCATCGCGATGGCGGTGCTCTACGTGCTCATGCGTGGCATCAAGAGCCACTACGACCGGGTCCGCGCCGAGCTCACCCCGGTGGACGAGTCGCTGGTCGCCCAGCCGAGCCGCAACCACGCCATCGTGCTGGTGTCGAAGATCCACTCCCCGACGTTGCGCGCGCTGGCCTACGCGCGGGCCACCCGGCCGCACGACCTCACCGCCCTGACGGTGGCGGTCGACGCCGACGAGGCCCGGGCGCTGCAGGACGAGTGGGACCGGCGTGGCCTACCGGTCGCCCTGACCGTCATCCCCTCGCCGTACCGCGAGATCACCAAGCCGATCCTCGACTACGTACGCCGGGTGCGGCTGGAGTCGCCGCGCGACGTGGTCACCGTCTTCATCCCGGAGTACGTCGTCGGCCGCTGGTGGGAGCAGCTGCTGCACAACCAGAGCGCCCTGCGGCTCAAGGGCCGGTTGCTGTTCGTGCCGGGGGTCATGGTCACCTCGGTGCCCTACCAGC